>CALDJV010001151.1 GCA_937899305.1 uncultured Cytophagaceae bacterium | reverse complement strand
CTGCTATTTCCACGAAGGGTTCTGTAATTTAAAAGGCCAAAGTCGAGCTTAGGGAAAGTAAAAAAATAAGTTACGTGTTTAGAGGTAGAGATATTGATTTAAGACGAGGCATTTTTTGCGCTCATAGCCACGCTATGGGCAAAACCGATGGCTACAGCTACGCTGTGCCGAGCTCTGCCAACGGCTAAAAAATAACGAAGTATCAAATCAAGAGATCACCTCCAAATCGGAAAGTTATTTTTGGTCTATCCCTTATTTGCTTCCTGGTATTTTGCGTATTTACCATAGATTGATTTATATTAGCAGCAGGTAGTTAGCAATCAGTTTAAACTTTTTTTTTATTTGGCGATGAATGCAAAATAAAGAGCGTTTGAGGCTCGTAATTGATCGCTTTTGGCTGCTTCAAACCTTGATTTGGATAAAAACCCAAAAAAACTAACTTTGTACAAAAAAACAGATATATGAGTGTTTTAGTCAATAAAGATTCCAAGATAATTGTTCAGGGCTTCACGGGCTCGGAAGGTAGTTTTCACGCAGGGCAAATGATAGAGTATGGATCGAATGTGGTAGGCGGAGTAACCCCTGGTAAAGGAGGACAAACCCATCTTGATCGCCCGGTATTCAACACCGTAAAAGAAGCGGTGGCAGCGACTGGTGCTGATGTATCGGTTATTTTTGTGCCTCCTGCTTTTGCAGCTGATGCCATCATGGAAGCGGCCGACGCTGACATCAAAGTCATTATCACGATTACGGAGGGCATCCCTACTTTGGATATGGTAAAAGTAAAAAACTACATTCAAGGACGTGATGTACGCATGGTAGGGCCTAACTGTCCTGGGGTGATCACTCCTGGAGAGGCCAAGGTAGGCATTATGCCTGGGTTTATTCACAATCCAGGACGCATTGGTATTGTGTCTCGCTCGGGAACACTTACCTACGAAGCAGTAGACCAAATTACTAAAGCTGGTTTGGGTCAATCTACTTGCATTGGTATTGGAGGAGATCCTGTGATTGGTACCACTACTAAAGAAGCAGTAGAAATGTTGATGAATGATCCAGAAACCGATGCCATTATTATGATTGGTGAAATTGGTGGTAGTATGGAAGCTGAAGCTGCTCACTGGATCAAGGATGATGGAAACCGCAAACCAGTAGTAGGCTTTATTGCCGGACAAACTGCTCCTAAAGGTCGTAGAATGGGACACGCAGGAGCCATCATTGGAGGAGCCGATGATACTGCCGAAGCCAAAATGCGCATTATGCGTGAGTGCGGATTGCATGTGGTAGAGTCGCCCGCCGAAATTGGAGCTACTATGGTAAAAGCATTGGAATCTGTAAGCTCAAACTAAGAAATTTAGTACGTTCATCAATATCAAACCCTTTTTGTTTTACTTCAAGCAAAAAGGGTTTTTTCATTAATCACTTCGGAGTCACCCCTTCCAAATAATCTGTATATACCCTAAAAATAACTTATACATTTGCTCCTCATTCCTCTCAATTAAATAATTAATGAGGTTAACTGTGCCACAGAAGCACTTTTTCTACCGATGATCTATTCTGTACCATACTTGCACATTTCAAATATTTAATCACGCATCTCTCGAAATACGATTTGGTTCTTACTTACCGTTGATTACTCATTGTAAATTGATTTATACAATATTATTTTTTTTGAAAAAAAGTAGATAATTTAGTCATTGAGCTTGCTATACTTCATTTTTAACGTTACACAGCTATAATCACAAAACACATAGTACCTGATTTTACCCTAACAAATCAAGGTACGGGCAATCGCATCATACTCGAAAAACTTATTAAAATTTAAACTAATGATGAAAGAAATCTTTAGTAATCGGTATCAAGTATTTTACTATGATCGCCGGAGAAATTATTTTGTAAACATTTGGCATCCCGAAAGCCAACACTTGGAAGACACCGAATATAAGAGACAGCAAATGATTTTATGGGACAAAGTAAGAGAAATACGCCCCCAATTTGTTATTTCTGATAATACCAATTTTTTGTATTCCATCGACCCCGAATTACAAGACTGGGTCGCCTCCGAAATTGATAAATTAATTGATGAGGTAAGACTCGAGCGAATTGGCATCGTTATCAGTAAAGATTTTATTGCTTTGCTTACCATTCGGCAAACCATCGAGGAAGGGAGATTTCAAGATATTACCCGTTTCTTTGAAACCCAACAAGAGGCAGAGTCCTGGTTATTTACCAGTTCCCAAGCCGCCTGAAGATCACAGCATCCCGAAAAAGATTGAGCCCGTTATTTTTTAACGGGTTTTTCTAGTCCATCAAACCTAATCTGTCTCTCACTTCACTGTCTTCAATCTCAATTAATTGTTCTTTGATTACCAACAGTTCTTCTCGCTTACCTTGAGAAAGTTTTTGGCCTTGTTCCAATACAAACTCGGTAATGTCTTGAATAGAAACCACCCATTCGGTACCAAATTGCCTCAACAAGTCATTCCGAAGCCCCAATTGAATTGCCCGTCGCTGAAGTTTGTTGCCATTCGGCTGATGGTCAGGGTCCCATTGCATTACCACATTACTGGCCTTCAGCTGGGCCTGCCAATCGGCTTTAGAAGCATACCGATTAGATTGAAAGCTAGAATGTACTGCTTCGGATAATATTCGCTCAAAGTGGACCTTGGCAATCTCTACTGCCAAAATACACTCTTGATTGGATTTACTGGCCCAACCTGCCCGATACATCATCCATAAAAAATTGGGTTTGATCCAGCTCATGCGATTGAAACTGTACTGGCTTCCTCCAAATTGTTGATGCTCAACGGCATATTTTGCGATGCTGGGGTTGAATGCCTGGTATACTACTAGGTTTTCTGTGTTGGTCATTTGTCCCAAAATACAACGCCCTTCTTGAGGCAAATCGGTCTCGTAATCTCGGTAAAGAATAGTTTCTAGATTCACTTTTTGATGTTTAAGTTTTTTTAGTTGATAGTTTGTAGTCAGTAGTTTTGTTTAGTCGATGATCAATGGTCGATAGTCTACAGTCGACGGTCCATAGTCCACAGTAGCGCAAAGCGTTACGAATGAATCATCGCCTTGCGCAACAATAGAACAATTTAACAATAAGCGCAGCGGAACAATAAAACCATTTAACAATGTAACAATGAGCGTAAGCGGAACAATAAAAAGAAGTCATACTTCATCATTTACCTGTTCTTGATCTCCGTATAACTTCAGATTGTATTTCAGTCGATTTTGAATACGAGTTTTCAAAAACTCAGGTTCCAATACAATCATGGTTTCACCAAACCCCAGGATCTCACGCTCGAGCTCAAAATTGTGTTGCACCTCTAGCGAAATCACAATTCCATCATCTCCTTTTTCCAGTACTTGCTGACTTTGGTGAATGGGCTTGGTAATGACATAGGGCGCACTGCGACGATCTATTTTCAGTACTACCCGAATGGGATCTTGCCCCGCATTGACGGTCACTCCTACTACATTCTTAAAGAAGTTACTCATATCTATTTCGGTTTCTTCGTAGGGTTCGTAAGACTTGGTAATCTCTTGGATACGATCTAGCGCCAATGTTGAAATGGTTGGAAACCCTCGCTGCCGCCCCAACACAAACCAACGATTGCGGTATTCTTTGAGCAAATAAGGAAACAACACAAAGGTGTTGGCTTTGCGGGCTTTGAAAGATTGATAGGTCACTTCCAATGAGGTCTTTTTTAAGATGGCTTCATAAATGATATCCAGATGCTCCAATCCCCTCAAATTTTCATTTTTTTCAAAATCAATCACCGAGGTCTGGTCAGTTTTGGCAGTATGGATTTTGTCTTCTAGCTTTTGTACCATCCCACTCAATTCCTGAAAATGAGTAAACCCTTTGAACTGTTTCAAAATCTCTACTACCTCATTGAGCTTCAGTAAGTCTTGGTCAGTAAGAGGAATATTGGTAATAGAATAGTCGGCCTCTTCGTAGGTATAGTATTTTTTATCTATCACCACAATGGGGGCATTGTAACCTAATTTGTCGCTGCGCATCATTTGGATGTCCATTTGTACAGTACGCTTGCTTACCCCTTTGTCAATGCCCTCATATTCATACAATGCTTCTGAACAAGCCTCAATCAGATCATCGAGCGTCCAGGGGCGAAAACGATTACGAAGGCAATTATCTATAGTTCGGTATCTGATGAGCGCGTTTCTATTTACAGGCATGTGTTTTTTTAGTTAGTTAGGAGTTGGTAGATCGTAGTTGGTAGTTTTTTTTGGTCGATAGTCCATAGTTTTGCGTCGCTTCACGCAACCATTTAACAATCAGCGTAGCGGAGCAATAGAACCATATTTATTATCATATTTGCGAAAACAAGAAAAAAGTCATCGCCTCGCGCAGCCATTTAAGATTAGCTTCGCAGAGCTCCCTTTGGTCGGTTCTTCCTTCGTCAGGAGAGCTATAACAATGAGCGAAGCGGAACAATAGAACAATATAACTTTTGCAAAAAAGAGAAATTGTTCATCCCATTTTTTTATTCATTACATTATTGACTACCGCACCAAAAAGCATAAAAGAAAAAACAAAGATGTATCCACTGTATTCGAGTGTCAACTGGTTGATTTTGATTCGGGTTTGACTCCCCCATAATGCCAACAATAGCAATCCTACAAAACCCACCGCCAACAACATTTGGTGGATCAGATGGTATTCTCCTTTTTTGAGACCAGTCATACAAACCACGGTCTCGAACATATACAACACAAAAGCAGTGGGTACAAAGGCAGCAAAACTCATTGATAACAATACTTGAATATAGGTATCCCAACCATACATAAATAGCAAGGGTACAAAACCCAACGGAATGGTAAAAGAACTGACAATCAAAATTTTAACCGCTCTTTTCATATTACTATTTCAAAGTTTATTTCGTCATCAAATCTAACGATTGAACACCTTATTTTAACAAAACCTACCGCTTTATTTTTACAATTGATGAATGCTAGAATGCATTTTATTGCAATGATTGATAGAACCTTGCCCGTTGCTCCACTTGTAAACGTGCATGTTTTCGAGCGCCTTTCTGGGTTCCTGCATCTAGTTTTTTTTCAATTTGTTGGGGCAAAAAACCACCTTTGAGCAAACGATCAAACATGTAAGCCAATCCTGCTCTATTATAGAGCAAGTAAGGGCCATAATGCGTACCTATCCAATGATACAGGAGGTAATCAGAATAGATGGGTTCATCTAAAGGAAAAAACTCAACTGTCAATATTTCTTTTTTCTCATTTAAAGTAATCAGCATATATTGCTCCGCTTTCATCACCCCCTCCTCTGTCATAAAGGTATTCTGCTTGGTGTCATAATATAGGTCCACTTTGGCGATGCAAAACAAACGATCATCTAACCAAATGCGGTCGCTTATCTCTACACATTTTACCCGACATTCCTGCCAATGATAACAATACATTCGGTTCCCTTGCGTAGCTTCTCCACTGTAAGGAATTCTCGAGTCAAACGATGCGCGCATGTGCACCATCGAATTTTTGAAAAAGGTAATGTATTTTCTCTGATAAAGATCAAGCTGGGTGTCTTCAGGGTGCTCGGCACTCAGGTATTTGCGCTCATGAAGTTTGGTAAGCAGTACCGGAACTTCTTCTTTCGTTGGTTTTATTTTATTTTGTTTGACTTCCAGTAAATCAACCCCTTGCGTACAATAAAACCAACCAGCGTATAAATTTACCAACCGCTGCCAACGTTGATTTTCTTTGGCGTCCAGAGCCTCTAACAATTGTAAACTTATTGTAGGGTGATCTTCTAAGCTATAAAAACTCCAAGTAATGGGGCCCGTAAAACCAACCATTTCGTAGCCTTCTTCCATTTTATAGCGCACCAAAAAGGCTTTCTCAAGGCTTCCATTCCAGGGGATTTTCTTGCTCCATACCACTTCGCAGGCTGTAGGAACTTTGCCAAAACGTGGGGTCTCCACTAACCAATCGGTCATTTGTTGCACCGCCCAGTCATTGTCTTTTTTTACTTTCATTGATGTAGTTTGGTAGGTTTTTCAACAAAATAAACAATTAATTTTCACTACGCAAAAACATTGCGCATAGATGGTTTTAGTTTGTGCTCACAATAAGGCTATGAGTAGGCTTCCTTCTATTTTTTCTTTAGTAACGCATTCGCAATAACTGTCCAATTCAGTTTTATTCCTCTTCGCTACACTTCGTTGCTTTCATTGCCCGTAGCCCTGCTACGAGCGCAAAACTTGTCCTGTAAGGAACTCTGAGGTTTAGCTTTGAGTAATTTCACTAAAACCTCGACACTTATTTTGAAAGCGTTACTTAATAACTTACTCGATTTCTTTATTTTTTACACATTATGGCACAAGTAGAACTCAATATCATCAATATCTCTGATATAGATGGCCAACTGGAAATGATCCAAACTTGGCTCAATCAATGGCGTGATCAACTGGACTTTATCTCTGAAAACGAAGGCTGTAATGATGCCATCAATTTATGGACAATTCGAGGAGAAGAACAAATCATTGACCTCATTATCAAACATTTACCTGAATCGGTCAGAAACTTACCCATGCCGATTCATTAATTTTTGCATACATTAAAAGGCTATAGGTGTGCTTCCTTCTATTCTTTGGTTGATCTAGCGCACCTGATTTCCTTTTTGTTATAAACACTTCTTTGCGCTTTCAGGCGTCCCTCAAAAAAATCTCAAATATTTTTTTACCAGCGGTTAACCATTGCCCACCTCCCCACATAAACCCCTACCTAACTAGTATACTTAATAGGCAATTTAAACATTACTTAACTTAACCAAATTCATTCAACAAGATGAAAATATCTAAAGTTATCAATCGGTTATTCGCATTGATGTTACTCACCACATTGTTTGTGGCTTGCCAAGATCAAGCTGCCCAAGAAGAAGTGAAACCACTACCCGAATTGGATAGTCCTAGCGCAGTAATTTACCTTTGCGAGCCTACAATTGTGTTCCCCAGGGTGACTAGAGATGAATATTATGATCGTGAAAGACGTGATTGTGCATTTTCTCCTGGCAACTATTGTGTCAATCCCAATACTGGTGGGATTCGTTTGATTTGTCACAAAATTCCGCTTAAGCAAGTTCCAAAACCTTGTTTTAAGCCGTTTTGTGGAAAGATTCCTTTGATTCCTCGCGAGTTGTTTGAGTATCCTGAAATAGACGGTACCGTTATTTTCCCTTATGAAGATTACTTGGTGATTCAGCGTATCAAGAAATTCAAAGAAGAGGAAAAGACCCGTTTTACCAAAATCGGCAAGCCTTTGGATATTGGAAGTAAGCTTGCTCAGGAATTGAAACTTCCCGGCCACATCATCAAGCCAGGGGAATACCTTACCATCCCAAGCTTGAAAGAAGGAATGGAGAGTGTTTTTGTTCACAAGGAATATTTGGGCAAATAATCCAAGTTCACAATTAGTATCATTCAAACCTTGTCTAGTGGCCAATAGACAAGGTTTGTCTTTTTTATCTTATTTGTTTCTTCTCTTACTCGATGGTAGAATTGGTAACTTCTATTTTGGTATCGGCATGCATAGAGATATTGGGGTACACGGGATACCAGGAACCTCCAGTATTGTTGCGAATGACACTGTTGTCAATCACAATGTTGCCTGTCCGGTTATTCGTTACAAAAAAGATTCCCGATCCATGTTGTACTACCTCATTGTTTTCAATTTTGGTACCCAGTAAGGTAAGGGTCATGGTATTGCCATCATTGTAAATGGCTCCTCCGCTTCCACCTCCAGGCGTACCCGACTGAGCAGGGTTTCCTCCGTTGCCGATGGCCTTATTGTGGGTAAACAAACTATTGATGATCGTCCAAGATACCCCAATACTACTCAAGGCTCCTCCGTTAGCGCCTTGGTTGCCGTATCCATCCTCTCCACCAAAAGTACTGTTTACAATGTACACTGGTAATCCATTGTACTGGCTAAACACTCGAATGGCTCCTCCGCCCACATCTGCGCCAGTGCCCGCACATACATTGTTAAAAAAACGCGTATTGACGGCCTTGAAACGCCCTCCTCGTACCCAAATGGCTCCGCCGCCTCCCTCACGCTCTTGCCCTTCATTGATGGCATTGCCATTGGCAAAAGTAATGTTTTGAACCGTCAGGCGAGGGTGGTCTTGATTGTCACAAGTAGGAGTAGTCCATACCAAGTTCTGATCACAAGTGTTCATGTACAAAATCCGGTTATTACCTCCTCCACTCAACGTAATCAAGCCTCCCCCATCAATTACCACGTCAGGGTTGGCATTATTAAAAATCTGGGCGGGGCCATCCATCGTAATCGTTAGAGGCTGATTGCCACAATTGAATACAATTTTTCCACCTTTGGCCACCGCATCTTTCACTGCTTGGCAGGTGCAACTTTCTGGAGTACCATCCCCAATAACTTCATCAGGGTTAGAAACATCTTCGGGGCCTGCCTCGGTAGGGATGGCCGAATTACCATCTGGGTTTCCGGCAGCAGGACCATTTTCAGGATTGGCCAAGAGGTTATTCACCACGGTGGTATCAGGGTTGTTGTCTTCTTTTTTGCAAGCACTCAAAGCAATCAACCCCATCAAAATCAGGGCAAATTGTAAAGAGCATTGTACGCTTCTTATCTTCATAACATTATTTATGGTTAGTAAAAATCTACCTAGGTTTTACTTCTATTCTACAAAGTTTGTTACACCTTCAAAGTAGTTTAGGAACGTGTCCGCAATAACTGTCCGGTTTAGTCTTATTCCTCTTTGTTATACTTCGTTGCTTTTTTTGCCCGTAGCTACGGCTACGCGCGCAAAAAACGCCTCGTCTAACTTTGAGCAATTCTACTAAACCTGGAAACTTATTTTGAACATGTTCCTTAATAAAGAGCAAAAACACAAAAAGAGCAAACTTTTCATTTCTCTGGGTTTTCCCTTAAAAATGAAGCGTTTACTCTTATCGTTTCTTTAATCTATTATAAAAAAGGCTTATCCTAAATTGTGGTGCTTACCAATGGTAAATCTGCAATACTGGTTGTTTCATTGGATAGACATCACTCAATTAACCTTGTCTTTTTATGTTAGTTTTACTCATCATTTCAAAGCCTATATTTCTAAAGTTAGGAAAAATAATAATGTAAATCTTGATTTTTAACTTAAAAAAATGGTTTGTTGAAGCACCCTAAAAAACAAAATTGAGGGGTTTGTGAAACGTTTTTCAGAAAAGTATCAACGAAGTGATCCGCCTTTAATGAGGGGGTAGATGAGAGAAAGGCACGCTGTTAGACAATGATGATACTTTACCAGCATTTCATCTATCAATATTAAGTCAACTCAACGGTAAAAAATACCCATTGAATTCCAAAAAAATAAAACAAAATCAGCAGGATTATATTTTTCAACCTTCAACAAAATAAGGCGAATTTACCCATATTTTCATAAAAAAAGCGGGACAGCTTGCACTTCCCGCTCTAATGTATTTGGTTATTTTGCTTATTTGGTAGTTTCCATCACTTCCCAGGTATGGTCGCCTACCAGTCTTACCTTGGCAATAAACTCTTTGTAAGGAATCACTCCCCATTCAATAGGTGATACCATGGATAAGATATAGTTTTCGTTTTTGCGTTGATACAAATAATATATTTTACCAATGACTGGAGCAAAGCCCATCTCGGCACCATATACAAATTTTGAGATCTCTACCCTTTCCTGCAGCTCCTTAGCTTGCTTGGCCAACAACTCCGCCTGCTTTTGAATCATTTCCAGCTGTCGATCGGTTTGCTGGTTCATGGCCGTAATGGCCTGCCCTTTGATCTGATCTTCAGTATCTGGTTCTATTTTTACCCCTCCTACAGTATGCGCATATGGCAACAATCCTGGCCTTTCGGCTACTTTGTCTTTGTCAATAGGATTGTGTATTTCTTCGTTGTTTTCTTCAGTCATAATCTATATTTCTTCCGCAAAAATAGTGTGTTGTGGTAATACAACCACCATAACAGAACAAAGGTTTTACATATATTAACTTTGTTTGGCTATTTGGCATAATCAGGTGATTTAAGTTCAGAAACTTAAATCAATATCGAGGCGTTTGCAAACTTTCAAGCCAGATCCTCTTTCACGAAGTAGCCCAAATGTTTTTTTTCACCGTCCCTATGAAAGAAAATTTGGCTTACATCACTGATTTGCTTTTGATGCATACTACCAAATCAGATGCCTTGCTAAAAATTATTATAAAACGGCCCTGCCAATATTGGGTAAATGATCAGACAACCTACTAAAATATTTGATTTGGATAAATTATAATTGGTACTGATATAAACTTTGGGTGAAATAAATAAGTAGTGAATATAATGAGGTGCTATTACTTGGTCTAGGCGTCTAGATTGGTTAGTAAAAACACACAATGGAGACGAAGAGCTGAGTTTTGATGCATTTTAACCTTGGCTTGTGGTAGCGTTCATTCAATTGTGTTTTTTTGATAAAAAATTGATTATCAATATGTTAACTCACATCTCTTCTCCCGAACTTTATTAGAAGAAAACAACTTGGCAAAAAGTGAATGGCTGCTTGTTGAGCAAAAAAAGTAGAAGACATCTTTTTACTCAGTTTTTAATCAGCCATTGTGATATTCACATTATTACCTATATCATTTTTTTGGAAAGAGCTACTGCGTAAATTTTACTACGAAAATGCTTTGGCTCCCCACCCCAAACGAATCAACTCTTTACGGGCAAAACTCTCATCAACATAAGCAGCATTTAATAACCTTAATAGAGCCTGAGAACGATCTTGATTGTAATATTTGGGTATGATGCCGTAAAAACGTACATATTGCCAAAATGCTAATTCGGTCAGTTCATTGAGTACTTGACTTAATAAATCAATGTAATTCTTTTTTGGGCTTTGTAGTATGATATCATTGGCCATAAAACTGATCGCTTTGTATATTAATAAATAATTTGACTATAACATGTTCGCCAAATACTGTGAATTATTATTGGTAAAAAAAAGGG
>CALDJV010001150.1 GCA_937899305.1 uncultured Cytophagaceae bacterium | reverse complement strand
CAACCAGATATTACACCAAATTTGGATTACTTTATTTTTTCCGTTTTACTAAGTAACGTTTTCAAGCACTTATGAATAAGATCAAATATATTTTTATGCTGAGTTTGGTTCTGGGCTTCAAGCAAGTCGGCCAAGCTCAAGACAGGCCTCTACAGCCCAACGTAAATCTTCGCATCAGCTTTTTAATGGTTCCCTTTACTCCTTTGCTCACCCTAGAAACCCGCACAGTGGGCCGCCTTACGGTTCAGTTGGAGAGCAATTTTCGTGATACCCACGGGGTGAATCTAAAGTGGTATCCTCGGCAGCGCATGCAAGGGGGGTATCTGTTTACGGGAATGGCTTGGGTCCAAAACAGTCAATTGCGAGAAGATGAGCGGCTCACCTTACTTCCCTATGCTGGTGGTGGTTTTGCCTGGCGATTTGGTGGGCAAAAAGCCTGGATTTGGGATACTCGATTGGGCATTGGTCCTACCCTCAATGCAGATCGTAATTTTGTCTTGCCCATTATCAAGAGTGGATTGGGACGTACTTTTTAAAAAATCAAACTACCTTCATTTAAATCATCATATGATCGCTCTAAAACTCATCTATTTTGCCAATGTATTGGTAGCAGGTTGGATTTCTATTACCAGTCTATTTGCCCCCAAGACCGCCCAAGCTACCGTCTTCACCAATCAATTTGCTTATTCGGAAGCCATCCGTCTGGTGGGGGCTTTGTGGGGCGCCATCTTTATTTTGTCATTGCTTGGTTTGTTTTTTCCAAAAAACATGAGTTTGGTCTTGCTATTTCAACTTATATACAAGGCTTCCTGGCTTTTGTTTGCTGCATTGCCTGCTTCGCTAAGGGGCGAGCCTTATCCCAAATCAATGGCGGCTTTTTTTGTAATATGGGTATTGGTACTGCCCTTCGTAATCCCTTGGAAAAACTTGTTTGGTTCTTAAGAAAAAGTGGTATTCTAACAAATTTGGTGGGGTGTTTTTTAAACCAGAATAAGGTGCTGTACCTGATTTTCAATTGCTTAATAATTTAACTCGTTTTAAACTTGTTGAAATCTACATAAGCTCTGGGTAAACTCTCCTCCTGTTTGTCCTAAGAATCGAAAAAGTTCCAAACAAGCGCTGGCATCAGTTTCCGAACTGATGTCTTGAGATAAGGTTCAGTTTGCACCTGAACTCGTTTTAATAAAAACGAAATGCAGGGGCTTTGTTCTGAAGCGCCAAAAATAGCCTTGACAGAGGCTTTCACGAGGCATTATGTCATTTTTACAAAATGAGCCAAGTTACAAGCTTGGCCTAATCGTGTGATTTAAGTTCGGAAACTTAAACCAGTAAAAAATTTGCAAAATTATATGGGGCTAGAGTACAGACCTACTCTAGCTTTTTTTGTTCTACAAGTGCATTATTTTACTCGAAGTTATAATGCTTTCTTTCAATTCTACAAATAGATCGATCCTTCTTTAAACATGACTCCATGATAAGGACAAGCTTCATTACCGCAATCGTGCTTGGAGTAAATACCAAAACTGTGGTGTTTGATGCGTTTCTTCTTGAGGATTTTTGCTTGATTATGACGAATGTCTTGCCAAATCTGTCGCTCATCGGCTACCGTAAGTACTTCCTCTTCTCCCAGTACCAAGTGTTTGTAATAGGTATGGGGGTCTTTTACTTGCAAAAAAAGGTATGATTTGTAAAAAAATTCGTGGGCAAAGTCTCGCAACTCTATTTTTTGCTGCAGAGTCAGCTTTTCGTTTTCTAAAATACCCCGATACAATCCCAAAGAATTGAAGTTGGTGTATTTTTTACGCTGAATGACGGTTTCTTTGATTTGCTGGTAAGAAAGTTGGTTAAATTGTTTTTTAATTTTCATAAAGAAGTAATCACTTTTATTTTTCTGTTTTACTAATCTCGCATCATGTAACCTGCCGCATTTTTGTGCCCTCCTCCTCCATAGGTACGAGCCACCGCCGACACGTCAAATTCCCCAATTGAACGCAAACTATAGCGGGTTTTGTCGTTAGAATCGAAATACACCATCGAGAAAGGACTTTCGGGATACAATTCACACAAGCGATTGCCAATCTCGCTTTGTAGTACTCCACTGTTAACCGTAGGCACCATATGTCCACCTACTTTTGTCATCCGCATGTTTCTACAGAGTTTATCTACTGTCAGGTTTTGGTAACGCAAAATGGCTTCTCCTTCGGTAATGAGGTTATCAAGATTGAATTTGTCCCATAACTTAAAATCCATGTCATAAGAAAGCAACGACGCGATCACCTTTTTGGTATCTTTGAGATCAAAACGCCATAAATCCTTGTCTTGAATGTGTAGAATCAATGGCGGAATCTCGTCATTGGGGTGAAAATACTCCCAGGCCAACACTGCTCCGCTTTTTTCCAGATCAAATGTAATAGATAAATTAGGGGCGTCTGATGGCTCAATGCTCCCCAAGTCTTCCTCAGCGGTTTTGTGATGGTCTAATACAATCACCTCATGCATTTCATCAGCCAAATCGAGCAATTCCTGACGAGAATAACTAAAATCGACAATGTACACTTGCGACTTCTTCTTGAGTTTGGGCATTGGGTTGTTATACTTTACAGGTAGATAAATTGCCTTGCTGCCATAGATTTTCCAAGCCGCATATGCAGCGCCAAAACCATCGGTACAGTGCGCATGGTAAAGTACATAAGTTTTCATAAGAGAAGCGTCTTTACTTTGAGAATAGAAGCCACCTTGACTTCAATATATAAACATTAAACATAGCAAAAAAACGTGGTTCTTCAAAGTCTAGAAGGTTCAACTGGGTACCGTTCTATTTTTAAAGTGCAATAAAAACCCGCTTTTGTCCGCACATATTTTAAAGGAATGATTATTTTTGAGATCTGGATAAATCAATTCGTGATTGGTTTGGCTACTTTTCTACATAATTTGAAAAGCTTTAAACCTTCTCCAATTGAATTTAAAGTTTGTTTAAACCAAAAAAAATCAGGTCTTTTACGATATATTTGATTATATCTTGTCAAATTATCATGCAATTTCTCTAAAATTTGACGCATTTAATCCCAGAATATTTCGGAAAATACATCTTAAACAACAATTTAAACAAACACTTACAAACTTAGATCATTAATTACTTAGAAGAATATGAAAAAAAATGCGCGTTGGTGGACACTTGTGTTCCCTTTATTAATTTCTCTGGCACTAGCAAATACTTTAAAAGCTCAAAATAACCTCAATACTTTCCTCCCGGTGTTCGATTGGCAAGGCAACCCTTACCGTGCTGCCTCGGGGGCTCCCGGTGAGAAGTATTGGCAAAACCGCGCTGATTACACCCTCTCGGTCAGCCTCGATGATCAAACCCATCAATTGAAAGGACACGTTGCCATTACTTATACCAACAACAGTCCTCAAGCATTGGAATTTTTATGGTTGCAATTGGGTCAAAACCGCTTCAAAGAAAGTTCACGGGGGGCAGTCAATGTTTCTACCAGTGGAGGGCGTTATATTGGTGACTTTGATGGAGGCTATAAAATATCTAACGTACGAGTAAAAGCCAATAAAAAAAGTTACGATGCCCAATACCTCATCAGTGATACCCGCATGCAGGTACAACTTGATAAAAATTTGGCAGCAAAAGGTGGAAAACTTGTACTGGAAATGGACTTTGAGTTTAAAGTACCACAGTATGGGATGGATCGTTGTGGAAGATTAAAAGTAAAAAATGGTTTGATTTACAGCATTGCGCAGTGGTACCCTCGTTTGTGTGTATACGACGACATCAAAGGCTGGAACACGGCTCCTTATTTGGGGGCGGGTGAGTTTTATTGCGAATATGGGGATTTTGATTTTAAAGTCACTGTTCCTTACGACCACATTGTGGTGGCTTCAGGTAAGTTACAAAACCCCAAAGAAGTGTTGACGAACACCCAAATCAAGCGTTTTGCCAAAGCTCAAAAAAGCGATAAAACGGTGATGATCATCGAGAAAGACGAAGTAGGTAAAACCAAAAAAACCCGCCCTAAACAAAACGGTACCCTCACTTGGCATTTCAAGATGGAAAACAGCCGGGATGTTGCCTGGGGATCTTCTAAAGCTTTTATTTGGGATGCTGCCCGAATCAATTTACCCAGTGGCAAAAAGGCCTTGGCTCAATCAGTATACCCTGCCGAAGTAGATGGCAAAAATGCTTGGGGCCGCTCTACCCAATACACTAAGTTTTCTATTGAATACTATTCCAAAACTTGGTTTGAGTACCCTTATCCGGTAGCAGTCAATGTAGCCAGTAATGTAGGTGGAATGGAATATCCAGGGTTGTCGTTTTGTGGATGGCGTGCTGCTGGAGGCAATCTATGGGGAGTGACTGATCATGAGTTTGGTCACAACTGGTTTCCAATGATTGTGGGAAGCAACGAACGCCTATATCCTTGGATGGATGAAGGCTTCAATCAATTTATCAATCACTATAGTACATTGGCATTCAACAAAGGAGAATATAAACGAACCGCTTTTTTGGGATCTCCCTTTTTAGCTGGAATGCTACGCTCTTCCAGATCCGAGAGCATCCATACGTATCCCGATATTGTGAGCAATTCCCAAAGCCTGGGTATGACCGCCTATTTCAAGCCAGCCATGGGCCTTTTCATGTTACGAGAAGTTATTTTGGGGCCAAAGCGCTTCGATTATGCTTTCCGTATGTACATCAAACGTTGGGCATACAAACACCCTACACCTATTGACTTTTTCAATACGATGGAAAACGCGGGCGGAGAAGAGTTGGATTGGTTCTGGAAAAAATGGTTTTATACCACCGAAACCATTGACCAAGGCGTGGTTGATGTACGTTATGTAAAAAACAAGCCTGAACAAGGTGCCATTATCAAATTAGAAAACAAGGGAGGCGTATTGATGCCCGTGCTTTTGGAAATAGAAGAAGAAAACGGAACCAAAAAAACGGTGAAACTATCCGTAGAAATTTGGTTCAAGGGGAACAAGTTCAATTATGTACATAACAGCAAAAGTAAAATCAAAAAAGTGCGTATTGACCCTCAAAACCTGGTATCGGATGTAAACAAAGCCAACAACACCTGGACTGCCGGAAAATAGCAGTACTCGATAGGCAAAGCATTACAGTGATAAAAGTCATTGTCTCAAAAGTATGCTATTTGAGACAATGACTTTTTTACATTAATCCCCATACTACTAGACATTTTCGTTTGTGGAGACACAAACGAAGGCGGCGACAATGACTTTTTTATATTAATCCCTAAAATTGAAATTGACAATCGGCATCAAGCGAAGTAGCAAAGGGTTTTCTTTGACATAATTGAGCAACCCAATTTGAACGCCCTTCAGCTTTCGAGCATAGTTGAATACCCCAATGGTAACGCCTTTTTGTTCTCCTCTAATATGGTTGAAGGCGCTGATGGCCAAGCCCCGCATGGTACCATTGTCTACCACCCGCAAATAAGCCGGAGCGATATGTACCCCAGTAAGGTGTTTGCCTCCCATGACGGCTGAAACAGACAATCCAGAAATTTTTCGTGCCCCAATCGCAATGCCGGCCACATTCACACCTAAAACACGATCGCCAGCTGCTACTGCTATCCCTCCTACGTTTATTCCAGAGAGATTGTCTCCAGCTGCTACTGCAACCCCCGCCATATTGATCCCAATTACATTGCCACCAGACGCAACGGCAATCGCTGATGCCGAAATTCCAGTAATATTTTGACTTGCAGCCACCGCCAGGCCGCCAATTGTGATTCCTTTGATACGCTCTCCTGAAACTGCGGCCAAGCCTCCAACCGAAATACCAGCCAATTGATCGCCTGCCCCTACGCCACCCAAACTCACATTGATTCCAGTTGCTTTTCTACCCGCGCCTAAGCCCAGCCCAGCTACATTGATCCCAAACAGGTCTTCACCTGCACCCAGGCCTAATCCTGCCACATTGATTCCTCGTAGTTTGTTGCCTGCACCCAAACCTAGGCCGGCTATATTTACCCCAGTCATGTTGTTGCCTGCCCCCAGACCCAAGCCACCAATACTAATTCCAGACAAGTTTTTTCCTGCACCAAGTCCAAGGCCTCCAATATTGATTCCACCTACATTGTTACCCGCTCCCGCGCCCAAAGCTCCAACATTGATTCCGTACATCGACTCGGTTGCCCCTACTCCGGCTCCAATGGCTATTCCTCGAATATTTTTGGCCCCAGTAAGGGGTAACCCAATCGCAATCCCAGTAATTTTGCTCTGAATACCTTCATCAAAATCATAAGGGTTCCAAAGCGTTACATTGATGCCGTTAACTTTCTCGACATCATAGTCTCGATAATTGAATCGAACCCCATTAAATTTTTTGGAGTTACCAAAGCCAATCCCGGTGTGCTTGATGGCTAGATTAAAGCCTCCACCAGCATCCTGAGCAAAAACGAAACAGTGTGAGGAAAAAATAAAAAGGAATAATACGAGTAACACTTTCATAGAAAGCATGCCACATTTTTTGTCTTCTTTTTTCATGGTTCTAATGGTTCAATGGTTTGGAAGGAAGACAACCTAATGTAGTGAGGAGGTTGCATGCGACGCAGAAAAAGACAAAAAAGCCGACAAATCCTATATAAGAGGAAAAGCAAAGGCAAGCCAAAGCGAAAGATTCAAGCAGTTAGTACCACTTACAGTATCACGCTGGCTAAAGTTTGTTCATTGACTGGTTTGGGCAAAAAATCAATCACAAACTCATATTTTTTGATATGTTCGGATTGAATCTCAGAAGTTACCCCTGAAATAATAATGACTTTGGTCTCAGGATACTTTTGATAAAACGTCTTGGAATACTCTTCCAGAAAGTCATTTCCATTGCCTAGTGGCATGTTCCAATCCATGCTAATTAGATCGGGGAAGTCTTGTACTTGATCGCATTCCTCAAGGTACTGCAAGGCAGTCACTCCACTCATCTTGAGCAAAATTTTCTTGCAACCAGTAATTTTAGAAAGAAGCTTATAGTTGAGGTAGATAAAAGTTTTGTCATCGTCTACCACCAAAATATGCTGATACTTTGCCGACATAAAATATTATCACGGGTTTTAAAATATTCAAAAAAAGATAACACGCAATCAAAATGAAGCGGTAAATATAGTGATAATCAGCTAATAAAAGGTAACAGCCAAAACTTAATTATTTGATATTGGCAAATACTGCATGAACGCTCACTTTTTACTCAGCTCGACTTTGGCCTTTTAAATTACAGAACCCTTCGTGGAAATAGCAGTTAAAA
>CALDJV010001149.1 GCA_937899305.1 uncultured Cytophagaceae bacterium | reverse complement strand
GTCTAGCACCAAGATATTGCACTAAATTTGGATTAGTTTATTTTTCCGTTTTACTAACGTACCCAAGTCAACCATTCAGGGTTTGATTTTCTGTATTATTCGGTACTTGTCGATCAAGACTTGTTTTTTTAACGGCACTTCACTATCTTCTTCGTCGGAAACGTGGTCTTCGAGTAGTTTTGTTAATGATGACTTCGAAACGAAAACCTGCCACTACATAAATATCATTGAATCCTCCTTCTCCTCTTTTGTCGCGTCTTTCACCATAGCCAGCAAGCACAGGATAAGCATTACCATCACTGCCCACAACATCGATTGTAGGATTGAAGTTTGGTTCACGGTTGCTTCCCGAAACCGCAGCTTGGGTTTCTAAACCTCGGGTAGACATTGTACGGGCCAAGTCGCTTTGTAAATCTCCCATGTCAGGATACAAACCGCTTACATCGTCTAAATGATCAAAGAAAGTGTAACGAAGAGCAATTTCAAAAGAGATAGAAGAAAAGTTGGTGATGCTCCATCGAGCCCCTATGCCACCAATGATTGCAGGTTGGATCAAAGCATAAGGCTTGGCATATCCTTCTTTACCCGATTGCTGTCCTTCGGTACCCAGGGGGTGTAAATCTATCCAGTTGTTTCCTTGCTCTACTGGAGTTTTGGCCTGTGGATTATGATTGAATACGGCTGCGCCAGCCAGTACATAGGGGGTAAACCGACGCCGATCGGTGAAACGTCCTTTGCTGGCAAAAATATCATATACACCAATTACCGCGAGCTCGAGAATGTTGTTTCGGAAGTGTAGATTACGAGCATAGCGAAACTTATGGCGAGGATGGGTAGGGTCGGCTGATTGAAAATCATCTCCCCGAATTTGCCCATAAGAAAGATCGGCCCGTAAATGGAAATGATCACTGAATTTGCGTGATATACTCAATGTGATAGCGGGGCGGGTAAGGCCAAGTTCGGTGGATACATAATTGTTGGTGGGGTTGAGATCACCAAAATAATGCATAGAACTTAGCTGAATACCTGCAGAAGTATAACTTTCAGTAAAACGAGGGAAAATTCTTTGCCCAAAACTATCGAGGGAACATCCCAGTAACCACACCAAACAAATCCAACCTGAAATATTTTTATAAAACATACTCAAACTAATTCTAATCCTTACTTTCAATTTATTTGCCTTGTTTGTTATCATTAGTACAAAAACTGTACGTCGGGACGGCCCAAAGGTCAAGAAGCACCTCCTTTCCTTTTTTTGAGAAAACCAAGGTGTTATGAGCTGAAATATGGCCTAAAGTGACAAAACAACTTCATCTTAAACAAAGCCCATGTATGGAAGTGAGTGATGAAAATCCCGATTGTTCAAAATACAAGGCGTAGCTTTACTACGCTTAAAGTCATGTAACATCTTTCAAAAAAACGTCCAAAAAGCAAAAGCCCATATCTTTTATTTGAAAAACTTACGTGAAATTTACGTTGAAAAAAGCAGATTCACAGAAAAAAGGGCATTTTTTATGAGTACTAAATGCGTAGATAGACCAAATGTGTTTTATTAAAAGTAGGTTGACAAACTTCAACTTGCTGTTTCAAGAGATGTTCAGGTCAATATGATAGACCGTTGTTACCATAAACTATTGAGCAATGATATTTAAAAGTCTCCCACCCTTGTTTTGTACCTGGTTGTTTGTCTTCGTGCTTTCTACACCAGGTTTTGCCCAAAAAGCCAAGCCAGCCTATGAAATTGCAATACAAATGGTAAAGCAAGGCAAACAAGAAGATTTTTTTGACCGACAGGCCAAGTTGATCAATTTATCAAAGAAGCAGGCAGGCATCAGCGAGCATCGCGAGTTTCGCCCTTTTGATGCTTTTCCGGTTCCTAATCAACGAATGGTAGTGGTCAGAATGGCAAAATACGCCAATCTGGAGGTGGTGGGCAATAGTAGCAAAAAGATACTCCCGAGGTTGATGCAACTCACCCAAACAATGGACCTAAATACCTATGTCTTTGTGATGTTGGTAGCAGGCAAAAAGTTCAAGCTTAAGAAGCTTGCCAACCGCAAGGGGCAAGTACTCGAAATCGCAGTTCGTAGGATAAAAAAAGGGCAAGAAAAAGCTTTTCTACAACATCGTGATGCTTTCGTAAACTTTTTGAATAAGCAAAAAGAGGTCGTTGGTAATTGGGAGTTTGCCGCGGTAGGGGGTAGAAACTGGGAGCGACTTGTGGTAAGCATTTCGGTGTACAAAAATAAAAATGCCTGGATGAAAATAACCCAGCAAATACGATCCAGCCCTTTAGCAAATCAATACTTGGCTACTTTTGATGTAGTCACCACTCAGTATGCCATCAACGCTGCCAAAAACTAAAAAAAGCGAGTTGATTGATGACAACGATAATTTAAATGCCCGCCATAGTGGTAGCGGGCACTTTGTGTATCTTATGGTTACTGGTTGAAATTAACCACTTGTTTAAGGTCAGAGTGCAAGCTTTTGGCAACCGGGCAATTCAATGCTACTGTTTTCATTTTAGCCCATTGCTCGTCGCTCATTTGCAAGCTTTCGGGAAAATGAAAATCAATATGAACTTCGGCTACCCGACGAGGGTTGCTGGCCATTACTTTGGTAGTTTCTACCTTGGTATCTTTTAAATCGATGGCGGCTTGTCGGGCCCAAATACCCATTACTGTAAGCATACACGCACCAAGTGCAGTGGCTACCAAATCGGTAGGAGAAAAAGTTTCACCTTTGCCATGATTGTCAGTAGGGGCATCAGTAATCAATTCATTTCCTGATTTTACGTGGGTCGATGAAGTTCTCAACTCACCATTGTATACTGTATTTGCTGTTGTCATATGATCATTAAAAATTTTGAAACGAAAAGGCTTTATTTATAGTTAATGCTAATAAAACACAAAAGATTTTTTTTTACTAACAAAAAATGGTAGTTTTAATTAGGTGCGCATACCTAAAAATACGACCATACCTATTGTATACGTAATTTTCCAGATTCCAATGACGTTTAAAAAATATATATTAATTGTAGGTGTGTTTCTGCTATCACTAGGGACTGTACAAGCTCAGTTACTTTCTCAAGACGAAATTTATAGCCGGGAATTCATTTATGGGGTCAATTTTAATACCAATGGGGGACTCATTGGCGGGTTGATGTTTAAGTTTTCATCGTTGCGAAATACGGTGAAAATGCGGCAGTATTCCACCTTTGGAATTGAGATTGTAAACATCAAACACAACAAAGAAAGCCGGGTAAACAGTTTTACCGGAAACTCTTACATTTTCAATAAAGTCAATTATTTGTATACCATTCGGCCTACCTATGGGCGTGACTTTATTCTTTTTAGAAAAGCCCCCGAAGAAGGGGTGCAAGTTTCGGCAGTATTTGCCGTGGGTGCTTCCATCGGGATTGTCAAACCCTATCATGTTTTGTACCAAGACGCCCAATACCAAAGTATTTCTTCGGTAGCTTTTGATCCAGATATCCACCAACCCTCCCAAATTATTGGTGCAGGAAACTTTTTAGAAGGTTTTCAAGATGCGCGAATTGTTCCAGGCCTCAATGCAAAATTTGGTTTTAGTTTTGACTTTGGAGCATTCAAAAATAGCGTTACAGGCTTTGAAGCTGGTTTCCAATATGAAGCATACTCCCAAAAGATTGAGTTGATGCGAAACCCTTCTGCTTTTCCTGAAATCAACAACCGTCAATTCTTCTCTTCGGTTTATTTAACGGTATTTTTCGGTACCAGAAAATAACTTATATGATGAAATGGGCTGATTGCTAAATTGCGATGCAGTATGTTTGTATAACAAGAAGCAATTGCAAGAAAATATGGATATAGAAATTATAGAAACTGAAGACGGATCGCATACCTTATTTAGCAAAACTTTCAACGAAATTTATCACTCACGTCGAGGTGCCATCGAGGAATCCAACCATGTTTTTATTGATGCAGGCCTTGAACACCTGCTTTCCAAACAAAATCAGGTAAACATTTTAGAGGTGGGATTGGGTACCGGCCTCAATGCGTTGCTCACCCTGCTCAAAATACAGGATAATACGGCACAATCCATCAAATACTTTGGAGTAGAACCTTTGCCTGTTCCGTCCGAAATTACCCAACAACTGAATTATGAGCAGTTGGTGACGCAGCCAAGCGTTGCCCAACACTATACTGCTATTCATGAAAGTGCCTGGAATACCTGGGAACAAATCACCGACAATTTTCAACTTTACAAGGCACACACCACCATCCAAAAAGCATTTACCGAGACCTCTGCCCAAGATTTACCTCAATTCGATTTGGTCTATTTTGATGCTTTCGCTCCTTCTAAGCATCCCGAAATATGGAATTTAGAAGTACTAGAGCAAATCAGGCAGCAGTTAGCATTGGGGGCAACTTTAGTTACCTATTGTGCTAAAGGACAGTTCAAACGTGATTTGAAAGCGGCCGGATTTGAGCTGGAGTCATTGCCTGGGCCACATTTTAAAAGAGAGATGACTAGAGGAAAGGCTATTTAAAAAAAACACCGTTTATAGTTGATCGTTTTATATAAAAACGATCAACTACAAACGATGCCTCCCTTCATTATAGCGAGAATTTCGCTGATACTTTTACCCCAAAATTTCGAGCACCAGGTGTATTTAGGTAAGTAATACGGTGTATAAAATGCACCCTTAAAAACTTCAAAATATTTTCTACTCCGTAGGCTACTTCTACATAGGGTACATCACCCAGTGAGCCTACTCCCTCAAGTAAGGTTCCATTAGGAGCCGTAGTAGGAATCACGGCGGCATTTTCGGGCCTGAGGCTTCCTACCAACATATTTACTTCGGCAAAACTTCTCCATTTAAGTCTTCTGAACAAAGGAATACGGTTAAAGATGAGGCCTTCGAAAGTGTGCTCATAGCGAAAAGATGCATATTGATCACTGGTAAACTCCAGGTAGTTCATGAGATTGAACCCATAGTTGTTGAAGAAGATGGTTTGGTTACCCAAGTGACGAAATAGCAGTGGGTAAGGCAATTGAGATGGAATATAACCAGCCGAAAACTGATAGGCCCCGTTTCCGAAAGTACCAAAACGGAAATTTTGGGCAATATCAAAGGTAAACTTGTGGTAACTAAAGTCACTGTTGAGAAAGCCAGGAATTCCTAAACGGTAACGGAACGTAAATACGGGATATTTGGTGCCCAGACTAATTCGCCGATTACTTGTTTGAATAAAACGTTCTCTTCTGGCCCAACGAATCTCAGTCATCAGTTCCGTATTGGTAAACTCAGTTCTTACTGGTGAATCGTTGCGATCTGGTTCGGTACGATAAGCAAAATGGGTGTCTATACCGGGTAGTTCTTCAAAAGTATGGTTTCGAAAACGCACCTTGAAGTTCAATCCTTTGAGCAGTTCACTTGATAGGGTTACTTTATTATCGCGTTGCAAGTACAAATTGGTAGATTTGATGTTGAAAAACCGAATAGAAGCCAAATAAAGGTTGGGTAAGCGGTCGTCATCGGTAGGAATGGCGGCCTGTTGTATATCTTGGGTACGACTGATGCTGAAGGTAGTCCAGGGTTTTCGTGAAATGATATAATCGAGCCCAGCCCCATACTTAAACTCTTTGTCCCAGGCCCCATAGGCCAAGTATCCATTAAAACCAATCTTACGGCTAAATTTTCCATTGGTACGAAAACCCAACCGGAAACGGTGGCCTTCGTAATTGTTGAAGGCATAAGCAAACAAATAATTCCCAATATCTACTGGACCAATACCTTTGTATCCTGTACCAATCACCGAAATGATTTCTACCCAAGTTTTTACTACTGGTAACTCTTTGATACTATTGATCATAGAATAGGTTTGCTTTTCTTCGGCAGTGAGCGAGTCGTGGCGGTTTTTTTGCCAAAAGTCATCGTCGTGTAACTTGAAATCTTCGGCGACTAAAATTTCATCGAAATAAAATTTTTGGGGGTGGGTTGTCTTGGTGTCGAATTTTTGGTTAGACACATAAAATTTAGCAATCAAACCTGCCGTATTGTTGGTTAGCTCAGCAATATCAATCAATACCCTGGTTTTGCTGGGTAGCCAAGCCCCACTTTCGGTGGGCGCAAGGGTTTGCTGAATTTTGATTTTTTCTAGAAAGTTAATATTGACACTTTTATCTACCCGTACGTCTATTTGTTTAAGGGCATACGTGGCCTTGTCGATCCATATGGTACCCTCAAAGGTCAAGTCACGTTTGTTTTTAGGAACGATGTCTATTTTATAACAATAATACCCCCCAAGCTGTAAACTATCCATCAAAAAATAGCGATAGTGTAACTTCCAACCGTCGGCCAATGGAGATACAAAATCCTTTCGGGCGATTTTCATCCAATTTTTATAGAAATTGTATTCCTGAAAACTGGCTCCAATCAATTGAGACACAATGGTACCATCTTCAATGCCTACTCCAGTGATTTTACTTTTGAGGACGTGCTCTTTGGCTTTTTTTGGGTTTCGACGGTAGTAGTATTTCGATATGGTTTCTGATAAGAATATAGGAATGAGTGGTTTACCATCTTCTCCGTTGAGTTTACCAATGGTATCTATAGCGGCCAAAACCTTTTTGACTGCCCTCCGTTTGGCCATTCCTTCCGATACATTGTCTATGTCAAACTCTACCTTGGTGTAACTCTCGTATTCGTATTGCTTTAGGCGACGCTTGTCGTTCTTTTTTTTATTTTTCATCACCTTCCGCATAATGGCCCAAGAAGGGTTTTCTTTGGCCACAAATACTACCTCATTGAGTTTTGCGTTTTCAGGTTTGATTTGAAAGTTAATGGTTTGTTCTTTTTTGGTTTTATCGACAATTTTAGTTTTCGAAATATACCCAATGTAGGAAACTACCAATGTATCATATAGTTGGGCAGTTTTGATGGTAAAGTATCCGTCAAAATCGGTAGTGATCCCAACTTGGGTTCCCTTAAAAAAGACATTGGCAAATGGAACAGGTTCGGCTGTTTCTTGGTCTTTTACCCTCCCTTTGACGGTATATTGGGCAAATAAGTCGGTTGATGACATCAGCATCAACAAACACAAAAGATAAAGTAGTTTTTTCACTGGTATGCTCTAATTTTTTTATTCAAAAATGCTTTGGAGGGCTTATTACCTGTTTTCAAAGTGTTCAAAGTTAATATCTGCGTAATAGAATATGTCAAGTGCATAAGTTCGTAACTTAGTAACATGTTCAAAATAAGTGTCCGGTTTTCGGAAAAAGTTTGTTTGTCAGG
>CALDJV010001148.1 GCA_937899305.1 uncultured Cytophagaceae bacterium | reverse complement strand
AGCTCGGGGATCTGGTCACCATCTACATCAATCTTCACTTGGATGGGATCAAAAGTATTGGTCGTAGTAGTTTGAAAGATTTTGCCGTTTTGTGG
The DNA here is from genome assembly GCA_937899305.1 of uncultured Cytophagaceae bacterium. Lineage (GTDB taxonomy): Bacteria > Bacteroidota > Bacteroidia > Cytophagales > Microscillaceae > Microscilla. The sequence continues at coordinate 7,187 of CALDJV010001148.1, read as the reverse complement.
TCCATTCTGAAAAATCGGATCACTTCCCGCCAAATTAGTCGTCTCCAGATCGGTGGTTTCTTCAAAATCAGTTGTTTCTTCAAACGCGCCCTGGTCAGATAAATGGCCAGTGGGTGGATCATGCCTCCCTGATAACTTACGGTGTTTGTGTTCTGCCATGAAAAATCGTAATGTGATGCACTGATAAGGCGAAGGTAGTTGTTTAGCTGAGGCAAAATGAGATCAGAAAAAAATCACCTGACACCTACATTTGCCTGTTACTTAACCACCAAATATACAACAATGTTTATTCATCCTTATTTTTAGATGATTTAAACATAAAACATCGAAAGATAATGAATTCGTTTCAAAAAACGTCTTTTACCGCCTATTATAATTTTGGCCTTGCCCAGGCACTTAGGAACACGTCCGCAATGACTGTCCGATTTAGTTTTATTTAGCTACGCAGAGCTTGAACTTTGTTCTGCGGTTCTCTTCACTACACTTCGTTGCTTTTTAGCTGTTGGCAGAGCTTCGGTTAGTTTCAATCAAAAGGCGTAGCTGTAGCCCAATGTCGTTTAGTTAGCAGAAAAATATTGATTCATGTATCGTTTTCGGTCGTCTCTCTTCGGTACAATGTAATTAATTTAAGAATTAGGATGTAAAACTGTGAGCGTTTTTTTCTGCTTATTTTTATAAGTTAAGTCCTGGCATCAGTTTCCGAACTGATGCCTTGAGATAGGGTTCAGTTTGCAACTGAACTCGTTTTGATAAAAACGAAATAATGCTTGGCTTTCACTCTAAAAACATCAATAATAGCCTCTAAGACTGTTTTTTGGAGTTGTAAGGTCATTTTTACAAAATGAGCCAAGTTGCAAACTTGCCATCATCGTGGGATTTAAGTTCGGAAACTTAAACCAGTAAAATCCAGCTTTAAAACTCGCCTAAAAAATGGGTTGGGAAATACACTGATTTATAGGGCTAATTTTACTTCCAAACCCTTCACTAAACGACATTGAGCTGTAGCCCAATGTCATTAAGTTAAGAGCTATTTTGATAAAAATGAATGTTGAATAATGAAGGAAAAACCTTCACTATTTCTATCTTAGACGGTAGTTTTAGGTTTATGAAAAGGCCAAAAGTACTCCTTTTCCGTTCCAGAGTCCAGCTAAATTCAACTAGAGTGAAAACGAGTTGGAGGTATATGAAGAACGCTAGAACAACCAGTACAATGCTTGGTCAAACCTAGAGGTCACTTGCTTTTGCAAGGTTGTTTTTAAGCATTTACTTGTATAACATTTTACAAATCACTATATACACGAAAATATACACAAGGCAAATACACCGATTATGTCACATTCTGACGACAATTATGCAAGAAAATCGTTTATCAAAGACATCTATATTGAGCTTCCCGATTATCGGTTTTTACACGGACCCATCAAAATAGAAGATTCACTTGAAGATACTTCCTCTGAAAGGTTCATTGGTCGGTCTCGTATCAAACAGCAATTGCTCAATATCTTGAAAAAAGGCGACAATGGTGCCTATCTGATTACTGGCTATCGAGGAGCTGGTAAGACCAGTTTTGTTAATAAAACCATCAATGAGTATACCCAGACTTCCCAAAAAGCAAAAAAAACCTTGGTCGTCTCGCTGTTCTTAAATCAGGAAAAGCTCAATCTCAAGAATGTTTATCGCCAGATGGCACTGGGGCTAAGAGAGAAAATAGGAGAACGCGAAAAACGCTTTACGGCCCTCACTCGACTACTACACGATTTATACAAGCGGTCTTATATTGTTACCTCTATACTTATTTTATTGGCTATAGGCCTCAGGTATAACCATTTTCATCAAATACCGGTAGCAAAGTTATTACGACTACTTGTAGAACTTGGCTCTGCTTGGTTCTTATGTTACACAGTGTATTGGTTCATCGCCAAGCTCATCAACGCACGTACTCGTTTTTATATAAACTCTGATTTAGTCTATAAAAGGAGCATTTACTTTACTTCTGGCATTGTACTCTTCTTGTTGTTGAATGGTTTTTGGAATTTGGATTGGGAAATTTTTCGAGGAAAATTCATTGATCAACCCAAAAATATCACGTTGGTGGTGATTGGGTACGGCATATTTTGGTTTTTGCTTCAATTGATTCCATTTTTATTGACCGCCATCAATCCTCACTATAGGTTTCTGCAATTGCTTGACCAAATCATAGAACGTACTTCGGCAGAGTTGACCAAAGAAAAAGGGGTACAAAGCAAAGGGATGAGCAGGTTTCCGGTGGGTTTTATCAACAAAATGACCAAAAAATACCCCATTGCCAATGCCAAGGAACTAGAGCAGGAATTGATACAATTTTTCCGGCAATACCACGAAGAAACCCAGGTAGAAATGATGGTGGTATTTGATGAACTGGACAAGATTGAGTTAGGCGATGGCCCTCAACCTTATAACGAAGACTTGGGCGCTACCCAAGGTGGTTATACCAGCAAAGAACTGGATATGTTTCGGGAAAGACGCACCCTCATCATTGGTATTTTGGGTTCGTTGAAGCATTTTATTACCAGCGCGCAAGCACGTTTTATCTTCATTGCAGGTCGTGAAATGTTCGATGCCAGCCTGGCCGATATCAATGACCGACAATCTTCTATTTCCAGTATTTTTCACCAAATCATCAATGTAGAGTCTTTTCTAAAAGACAGTACCTACCAAAATACCGAGGGAATTACCAACACCATTCATGAATTCTTAAAATCAATTTTGTTGCCTTCCCCAGAAAATGATAACCCCATAGGTGAATTGTTACTACAAAATATTTACAACCACCTCACTCAAAACATTGCTCAACACAACCCCCAAAAAAACCAGAAAACTCAGGAGGCCCAAGAAATTATTTTTGCCTTACAAAACTATATCATCTACCTCACCTATCGTAGCCACGGCGTTCCCCACAAGCTCAACAAAATTATTGAAGAGTTGATTGTAGACCAAGACGATGTAGAACAAAGGGAAAAATGGAAACGCATTGTGGTGCAGGACCTCAACTTGGGATACTCCAGGCCAAAGAAAACCAAGCAGCCCCAACTCTTCCTTAAGTTTTCGCCCAACAACCAATACCGCTTTGCCTTTGTATCTTACTTATATCGTCCTTTTATTCTCAAGCAAAGTCGTTACTTGCGACAGTACAGCGATCAGGTATTGTTTTCTACCCCCTACCTGATGGACCACCTCATCAAGTTTCACCCTTTTGCCTTTTCGTTGCGTGATTTGGAGCTATTACCCGAGGTGCTTTCCAGCAACCGCCAGCCCATTATCCGCTATTTTACCGAAGAATTGGTGGCTTATCTGAAGCAGAGTTTTATCCGAAATACCGAAATCAGTTTGTTTGATTACAAGTTCTTCAAAAAACAACAAAACGAAATAGAATACCTCTCTAAAATATTCGAGAGTGAGTCAGCCGCCTTCAATTTTACTCTGGACGAAAACTATGAGATCAAGCTCCAGCTTCGCGCCCGCATCAACGATTTGCGAACCGCCTATAAAGGTTTTCCGGGAGCCAACAAAAAAGGCCAACCGTTGTATTCTATTTTGTATTTGAATATTTTGCTAGGAGACATTCACTTTTTCGATCAAGAATACAGTGTTTCGGTGGTGGCTTACCAAGATGCCTTGCAGTTTATCCGGCAACTATTGGCCAAACAAGACGAACTGCAGCCCAGCAAAACGGTGGAGTTGTACATATTGATGGCCAAGATTAACCTGAAATTGGGACTCACTTTTGAGAAAATGAACTCCAATGAAATGGCATTGGCCCATTACTCTAATGTCACTTATGAATCGCGTTTGTACTTCGAGGGGTTGAATAAGCAATTTGGCAAAGCCCTCAAATTTCAATCTTTTTCCTGGGCCAGCCTGGAGGTCAATCTGCCACTTTCGTTGAATGAACTGTTGCAAATCTCGATTCAAGGTTTTTTGGCCAAACTCTACCTCCAGGAAAAATTTAGTGTGGAAGGAGTAGCCATCAATAAAATCATTTATACCCAACAGGCTTTTCAGGCGATGATTGATTTTTGTGATGAAATTCTGAAAAAAGAAAACCAGGAAATTTTTGCCAACTTCTATAACAACCTGGGCACCTTGCTGTTTTTTCAAAATGCCTCTCGGGAAAAAAACCTACTCAAGGGGGTGCTCGAGCAGGAGCAAATATCGCAACAGCGGAGCACTACCTGGCGTAATCAACCCTCCATCCAGAGAACCAGCAATGCAATTATGACCCACGCCGAGGAACTAAAGGATGCTCAGAATATATCATCTTGGGAACAATTGGAGGGGTTAAGTATTTCACTTGTGTACTCAAACCTGATTGACTTTGTCAACACCCCTCCTACTGTCCCCAAACCATCTTTCTTCCAAGAATTGAAAAAAGAGACTTGTATCATCATTCAATTGATGAAGCAAAACAAATCGTTTAAAAAACCTTCGCTAAGGGTATTTGCAAAAGAATACAATGAAATAGAAAAGATTATTCGTAATAACAAAACAGCATTCATCTCATTCAAAGAGTATATTTTGGATGAAATTTTTGTCGGATTTCAAGATATTGATAAACACATTAGCATTACCTACCACAACCAGTTAAAAACGTCCACCAAGCTATCTAATATTTTCTTGACTGATTTATGGAAATCTTTACTCAAAAGCATACAAAACGAATCACATTTCAGGGGCTGGAAAGGATTTATCGAAGATCGATTGGTTGGAGACGATTTATTAAAAACTTACAAAATATTGACTTACTCAGCCACCAACCAAGAAAAGAGGGATTTACGGGAAATATTTTGCACCTTTTTTAAGATACCAAAAGACAACTGTGGTGTTGAGTTCGATCGCTTTATTCAATGGTTGAGAATGCAGTTGTATACCAAATTGGAAGATTATAAAAGCCATCAAGAAACAATCAGTCAGTTATTTGATAGTCTATCCAAATTAATTGATCTGATCGCACATATCACTCAACACAAAAAAAAATCAGGTTCATTGTACAGATACAATACAGGTATTTTAAAACGGAAATTAAAACGTCTTCAACAAAACATCAGAAGATTACAGAATTATAGAATCAAAATCAAAACACTTACTCAAGGCTTTAATAAAGATCAAGAAAAATTGAACCAACTATTCAATGGTCTTCACAAAATCCAACAAAGCCTTTTGGGGGTTCCTCAAACACATGCGCGTTTTTCGCCTTACGCCTACATATGCTACAAAACCAGCCTAATCCAATTGTTGATTCCTTACTCTAAGCAAGGGCAAACCCAGCACCCCTCCGACCTGAAACATTACACCCTGTTCAAGCTGCTGAAAAGTTGTACTCAGGAATTGCTTCCCGAAATTGTAATGCGAGCACCCACCACCAATTTTACCAAAATCAAATATCGAAGTATTGCCCTTACTTTGTCCAAAATTGGCGATGTGATATTGTCATTGACTCCTCATGTGGCTCTAGATACCAAAACCCCGCAAGTATCGGGTGAAAAGTTCGAAAACATGTTTGAGTTAGAGGGCAAGAGCTTGCAAGGTTGCAGCAGTCAGGAAAAACAGCGCATCATTGACCAAAAGCTGTTACATTTTCCGCAAGACGGGTCCTTTATCAGTGCCACCGTTTTGATTCAAATCTATTATCTGGCTTACAAAATATACGCAAAAGCTGGGGTAATGGTAAGTGCCAGTTTCCAGTTGAGAAAGATATTGCACGTACTTCGAGCTTGCACCATTATTGACCCCAAAGCCAATAATGAAGCCACGTTGAAATTCATCGAAGAAGCATTTGTAAAAAAGATACTGGAGATCGCCAGCCGTAACAGCAACTCTACCGACAAAATACAAATAGATAAATTTGAAACATATTTTGGCCAAGGCAACCGAAGGCCTGAGCCCGCTATCAGTGCCCATATTTTTAGACACATTAGCAACAGCCCAGAAACTAAAGAAGCCTTGTTGTTTTATGCCGACCTGGGGATGAAATGCTGGGCCTTCCCAAAAATAGATCAAAATGATCCAATCAAGTTGTTGTCAAAAATGATTCATCCATTTGACCCTTATTTCAAAGAGCAAAGTCTATTGAGCAATCCCAGTGGCATTTCGTCTCAGTTTACCCGTATTATGGAACTCTCGTTTCAGGAACGTTGCAATCATAGTTTATTACAAAATTGCATTGCTGCTTTGCTCCCCAACCAACACCCTTTTGTAAACGAAAAAGAAAAGGACTTGGTGAGTTATTGGAGTCAAGTAGGTTTTGGGATGTATCATACCCCAGAAACAAAAAACCACACTGAAGTAAAAAAACAACGCCGACAACTCATCAAGGATTGCGTGCAAAAATATGGCCCCAAGAATAAGCAAGTGTATTGTTATTTTGGAGAATTGGTCGTCAATTCTATTCATTGTTTGCACCAAATTTTGAGCATTGTTAACATCAGTGGTATCAGTTACCTCTTGAGTTATTCTTACCTGGGCCACTTTCACCGAAAATTAGCCGAATGGCTTAAGTATTATACCTTGCTTCATCGCTTAATTGAAGAAGGCGACCTCATAATAGAAGGTTTCTCAATCAAGGAATCATTAGAGGAATTGATTGGTGTAGATAGCCTAAGAAGTCTGCACCCTATTTCACAGTTTCAAATGGCAGCACAAAACTACCGCAAAGCATTGCAACTACATGCTCAAGGAGATGCCTATTATCAGCGTATTCAAGGGATGGTCTACCTGGAAGATGACTACAACGACAATTCGTTTCATTACTATGCTGCGGTAGAAAAACAACAAATCAACTCGGGGGTTATTCAATGTTATTTGGATGAGATTGATGCCTTGATCGACAACTCCCAATTGCTGGACCTGGATAGGTATTGGTACGCCAAAGGCTGACCCATAAAACAAAGGCTTCTCATTTATTTGGTAATCACTCTTTTGAAACCTCTTAAGTCTAAAAATTCCCGTCAAAAACATCAAACAATCCTACTATTCCTTAGTTTGTGATCATGAAATATCTGTAATGAAAATGCAGTAACACATATATAGTTTTTACTTATAAGTATATAAAAACAATAGATAAAAACTATTAAAATATTATTGTACATTTGTCTATGTAAAACTACATAAATAACCTAATCCATTTGGCTCACCTCTCGCTGCTATACTTC
>CALDJV010001147.1 GCA_937899305.1 uncultured Cytophagaceae bacterium | reverse complement strand
ACCAAGGGGACCAACAGCGAGAAAGGAACCGGGCTAGGGCTGTTGATTTGTAAAGAGTTTATAGAGAAAAATAATGGGCGTATTTGGGTAGAAAGCAGGCTCGAACAAGGAAGTGCGTTCAGGTTTACACTCAAAAGAACAATGAGTGGGGAGTAATGAATCGTAAATGATTCCATTGACTGGAATTGTTTAAGGTTCCAGCTGTTTTTATTTAAAGTAGTAAAATCATAGACAAATTCAAGATACGATAAATCTTCGGACGAGCAGTGCATTAGGGAGGATGTAATAAATAGTCTCCCTATTAGAGCCAGTGGTTTTACGGATAGATGAGGCTATTTTTTGCGCCCATAGCAGCGCTACGGGCAATAAAAATAACGAAATATATTCGTGAAAGAACGGCTAATAATTGGGTATGTTATTTTTTAGATACTCCCTTAACCATTAACCATATCATAATTTTTGTTACGAAGTATATTACATATTTTCATTGTACTTGTATGCTGGAATTGGGGCAGTGTGATGGCTCAAAATTCCCAGATCAGTACGCTTAAGGATCAACTAAATAAAGCTAAAAACGACAATACCCGCACCAATCTATTCATTGCCATTTCTCGGGCTTACTTGCGTACATCCCCTGCTACAGCTTTTGGGTTTGCCGAAAATGCATTGGAATTAGCTAAAAAATCAAACTTTGCCCAAGGAGCCGGAAGAGCCCTCAATCAACTGGGATTGGTGGCTTTTCAGACGGGAGATTATGCCAATGCCACCAATTATTTTCTAAAAGCCTTGAAAATCAATGAGCAATTGGATTATAAATCGGGCGTGGCCAATACTTTTGGTTACCTGGCCAGAGTATACACCCAGCAGAGAAGTTACCAACAAGCCATTGGTTATCATACCAAAGCACTAAAAATCAGGGCGTTGCTTAAAGATAACGCGGGAGCAGCCAATACCTATAACAACTTAGGGTTGCTGCATAACCAATTGAAAAAATACGACCAGGCGATTGATTATTACACCAAGTCATTACTGATTCAACGAAAGCTGGAAAACCAACCAGGGATGGCCATTACCTACAACAACATTGGCGAGGCCTACAACCAACAACGCAACTACTCCAATGCTTTGTATTACTTTTTGAAATCTTTACAAATCAAAAAAGCCCGTAAAGATTTTTCTGGTGAAGCCATTACCTTGAGTAATATTGGCAATATTTATTACGAAACCCGCCAATATTCACTGGCGGTAAAATCTTTACTAAAAGCCCTGGAGATACGTCAAAGGATCAACGACAACCAGCGGATTGCAGCTACTTGTAACAACTTGGGACGAGTACTTACGCAGCAACAAAAATACAAAACCGCCATTCAGTATTACACCCAAGCCATTAATTTGGCCAAAGCCATCAAATCCAATGAAATCTTGGCCAATGCATATGAAGGCCTGGCCATTACTTATCATCGAATGGGAGAGCACGATTTGGCTTTTGAGGCTCAACGTAGGTTTACCAGATTCAAAGACATGATCTTTAATGAACAAACCAGCAAACGTATTAGCCAGCTACAAGCCCGCTATGATGTACAAAAAAAACAACGTCAAATAGAGCGGTTAAACCGGGACCAAAGACTAAAACAAGACGAAATAAGCAAAGAACGGGCATTGCGTAATGCCTTTATTGGTATTTCTTTGTTGGTGATTATATTGGCTTTTATGCTTTATCGTAATAGCAAAAAGGACCGGATTTCAAATGAAATTTTTGCTCACAAGTCACGGGAATTACAGCAAAAAACCATTGAAGTAGAGCGAAAAAACCGAGCTTTGAGCCATCAAAAAGATCTGATTGAAAATAAAAATAAGAACATTACCGATAGCTTGGCTTATGCCCAGCACATTCAAAAAGCCCTGTTGCCGTCGTCTAAAGAGATTGGGGCATACTTGTCCGAACACTTTATCTACTTCAATCCCCGCGATTTGGTCAGCGGTGACTTCTATTATTTTGCGGTGGTCAACCACCAATACATCTTAGCTGCCATTGATTGTACTGGCCATGGTGTGCCTGGAGCGTTTATGTCGTTGATTGGTCATAATTTGCTCAACCAAATTGTAAAGGTTCGCCGAGAGACCAACCCAGCCGAAATATTGAGTTATTTGCACGATGGAGTAGTAGAGGTGCTCAAGCAAAAGAATACCGACAATCACGATGGGATGGACGCCGCCATTTGTGTGATTAACCCGGCCAAAAAACGGATGTACTATGCCGGTGCCAATAGTCCTTTGTTGCTGATTCAGTCTACTAAAGAAAGTCCATCAGGGAGCCCAAAAGTGGTGAGCCCTGATCATCAAGGAGTGGGGGGGATTTTTTCATCATTAGAGGATGTTCATTTTACCAATCATAGTTTTTCTATCCAACAACCCACTACATTTTATATTTTCTCCGACGGCTACCAGGATCAGTTTGGAGGACCTGATAATAAAAAATTTATGCGGAAACGTTTGCGTCAGTGGTTGGTAGAACACCATCATTTGCCTATGGAAACGCAAAGAAAAGGTTTGGCCAGTAATATTGAGCAATGGATGGATCATTTGCCTGCTTCCAGAGAAGAAGAGAAAG
>CALDJV010001146.1 GCA_937899305.1 uncultured Cytophagaceae bacterium | reverse complement strand
TATACAAATTAGAAACATAAATTGGGAAACTTATTTTTGTTTCATCCCTTAATAAAGACATCACGTTTGTTTTGGCAGGAGGCGAATTGCCTGTTGTTCCGGGTTCAAAAGATGTCAAGCCCTTCTTGGGCCAAAGAACTCTCAGAAATGTAGCAAAATATGTTGGTTGTGCCGTAAATACAGTATCAAAAGTTAAAAAAGCTTTGGAAGAGTCTAATGATGGAGTAAGCAGGTTGGAAAAAACAGAAAAAAGTGAAGAGCCAGAAGAAACAGTTGATCCAAGTGCAGGTTGGGGTGATTTTTTGAAAAACATGGCAAGAAACAAAAGGTGAAATTGCTGATAATCTTCAAAAAGCAAAGTGCCTTCTTGCTGATCTCCCCACCAAAGAGAAATCACTGTAAGGTAGATTAAAGGCAATGAAAAAAGACACAAAAAAGAGGGTAAAATGAATATACTACATTGGTTTACACTGTGATAGTTATTTTTCATCCAACAACTAAAGCCAGTGAGTTGCGGCTTTGCCATAGTCTACTCCTATCAGTTTTAGCCAGTCAAACTCATTAATTTTGATGATATATTCTTGTTACTACCTTAGTGAAACTTTTCATCAATGTGAAAACTAGTGCTCAAATATTCCAATTCATTTTTTTAAATGAATCTAAAACAGGCTTCGTATTTTTTTGATAAAAAGCCTACATAATTTCGATAAGCCAAGTGAGTTTTTCTAAATTGTGTGCAACTAACATCAGTTCATGAAATAATCATCCAATGCCTCTTAGCGACAATATTTATCAAGATATTCAGTGGTTAGCAAATTTATTTCAATATCGCTGGAATTTTCTCTTTTGCAAAGAACACTACAAGGGTAGTGTTACATCATATCTCAAAACTCATCATCCAAATTTAGGTTATTATACTCCCATTGATTTTTCGATTATTCATAGCGATTTTGAGTATGTTTTTCATCGTAAGCGTCACAATACAGGAACCTATTCAGTTGATTGTAAAGGACTTTTTGTCTATCAAAAGCCTAATCAATTGTACCAATGTGTAAACGAACCTTATCCATATTTCATTACCCTATCAAACGAAGATAAAATTGTGGTAGAGGAGATAAAAGGTGATTGGGTAAAATTTACTAGGCATCTTTGTAAGTTTACTAATGCTCAACCAAGTGACTACGAGAGCACTGAAGTATCACAAGTTTGGCTGCCCCTCAAATACACCAATATTCCGGCAAATTATCACCCAGATTTTAATTGGCAGGAATTTGAGCAATACCATGAGCATTGGACCCTAGAGCAAAGACAACTAGTACAAGAAAACCTTGAGTTACAAGACCGAGTTGTATTTTGGACTAACTTTTACACCCAGCAAGATTTGAGACAAGTGAAACCACCCAAGCTGGAAGCGAAAAATTCTCCTTATGCCCAGTTTATTGAACAAAACCACCTCACCACCGAAGACCGGCTGCTGCTCATCTTGACGTTGGTCAACCAAGTACAGCCCAGTTTTTTGCTGCCCCTCATTGAATCTTCCCAAACTTATCCTGATTTGGGAGGTAGATCCAGCAAAGGTTTCAAAGGGTTTATTCCCACAGGTGAAACTTTTCTATTCTTGTTGGCTGGGCGAAATCTTTTCTTGCGTAATGAACTGATCCAGTTTTTGATGCAACAAAGTGTATTGGTAAAGCAGGGATTCGTGAGCCTGACCAGTGTTTTGCCCGAAGAACCATTGATGAGTGGGGCTTTGGCTTTTCATCCGCAAAAGGCCTCTACCTTGTTACTGAATCTCCCGTTGGTTCATTCTTCTGTGGTAAACCTTCAAATCTTAGACTAGGGCCAATGCCAATTTATGATCAACGTTTTTCGGACGATTTTGGGCAAGAGCAAGAATCCTTCTACACCTCTATAGAGGAGTCCATCGAGAAGCAAAAGCAGCGTTACAATACCGATCACCTTCCAAAACTCCATTCTTCCGACGAAGAGGGGGAGGTTTTCTTCCACCGGGTAGTAGGAGGCATCTTGTATATATTTGGTAAAGACCACAACACAGCCAGCGAAATCTTGGCCTATTATGAAAGCATTTTGGCGGAGTTATCTGAAAACATAGAAACTCCCCATCAGTTTGTTTTTGTACCTGAGTTTGCCGATATGCAAATGTATGTGTACAACCCCACTGAGCAAACCTTGACACTTAAAGACCCTGCTCAAGAACAATCTGCCGAAACGGGGGCTTCGGCCAAAATTTCTTCTGAGACTTTGCAGGAAGCCGCCCCCGAGACACCTGCCAATACAGGTGAAAACACCAAGGCAAGGGAATATTATGATGTCGAAACGGGGATTAAGGTAGATTTTAGTGGCGAAATCCCGGTATTTACCAAAGGAGAAGACGGGGGTGAACCCCTCGATTCCAGGGAGGTATATGCCCTTATCCGAGCGCGTAAAGAAGCCGATGATCCTCGGTTTGCCCAACATTTTCCGTTGCGTACTACTACTGATCAAGATAGTAAGGATCACACCAAAAAAATTCTGTTTAAGATTCCTCAACCTAAACGTACTAGGTTTACTGTCTTTGAGTATGTGATTTACACTGGGCTAAACGTAGATTTTAGCGGTGACAAACCTGTATTTAGTGCAGGAACCCACCCTGTGTCGTCAAGTGATGCCTACACCCACATTGCTCAAAAGCTCCGTGAGCAGAACCCTCAGTACCTAAGCTATTTCAACAAAGTTCAATACCAAGATGAAGAAGATCGTCAAAAGATCACTTTTTTCATCAAGACTCCTTCGGGGCAATTACGGGAAATAGAGTATGTGTTTCCGAGTAGAAAACCACCCGAAAGCCCTCACCAAAAGTACCTGGGTCAAGTAGCCAGTATTGAGGCCGAAGTCAGTGCCGCTGAAGGGATTCGTTTACATAGCACGCCTAGCCCCCAAGACCCTGATTATCAATTGGGGCAAGGTGTGGGCAAAAATACCTATGCCCAAGGAATCAAACTAATCATTATCGGCTATGGCAATGCTGACCATTCGGGGTGGGTTTTGGTAGAGATCAAGGGTGAAAACGGAAATACTCAGACAGGATGGATTGAGGGACGTTACGTGCAAGAGCACCTGCCCGATGCCCAGGCTATTTTTACCCGCCGAAAGCACGAGGTGCAAAAGGGCGAAACGCTGGAAAAAATATTGATGCAGGAGTATGGGGGCACTTATAACCTGGAAGTAGGTAATGACTTACGGACCATTGCCGAAGCGTTTGCCAATTTGAACCAAGACAATCCAGGAGTATACTATACCAAAGATGGGGGAAGTTGGCGCGACTTTTTTGATCCAGCCATGGCCGATGCCCGTCGGGTGTATCAAGCCATTCGTATCAAAGCAGATCATACTATTCGTTTGCCTTCGCTCCAATACATCAATGACCTTAAAAAATCCGGCAAGCTGAGTCAACGTTCCAACCTGCACAACCTGGCCATAGAATGGGGCAAGGGGTCTATTGGCTTTTTGAAGGGCTTTAATTATGGATTACTCAAAGGAGCCTATGATACCGTAGCTGGAGTGGTGAAGCTGATTTATCAACTCATCACGGGTGAACTCTACGCGATGTTCAAAAAATTGCTCAGTATGTCCTGGGAAGAAATCAAGCAACTTTTTGGGGCACTTTGGAGCGATTTTAAGAAAAAGTGGAACCACCCCAACCCCCACGACCGTTGGTTTTTCCGTGGTGAAGTATTAGGTCAGGTCGCTTTTGAAATTGCCTTGGCAGTGCTCACCGCAGGGGGAGGCTTGGCCAAGAACCTGGCCAAGGTAGAGAAGTTGGTGCCGATATTGAATAAGTTTAACGGTATGAAAAAAGCAATTGCCACGGCTACCAAAACTCAGGCTGATGAACTCATTGGAAAGATTAGACAAGCCGCAGCTAAACGTAAGAATGAAATAGTACGCTTATCCAGCAAAGAAATCCAGGTGTTGCGTAAAGAGGCTGTAGATCAATTACTCAAACATGGAGGACGGGTGTACTCGAACCCTTTCTTTGATCCTGATTACTTACGTAAACTAATTCCAGTGATGTATTATAGTTCGCTCGAGGGAGCCAAGACCTTTGGGGAGTTTGTGGCCAAAGCCAACGACGAAGTACGGCAATTGCTCACAAAAGCCAAAGACCATTGGGACGAAGCTGAAAAATGGTTTAATTATGTAAAAAAGCAGGCTGATGCCAATACAGGACACCATAAAGCCACCAGCGAGGCTCTTAATACATTATGGAAACGCTACGAAATGGCAGCTCAAAAGGTGTTGT
>CALDJV010001145.1 GCA_937899305.1 uncultured Cytophagaceae bacterium | reverse complement strand
GTAGTATACGTGCTCAACGCTCCCGTGCTTAAATCGGTAGATGGAGGCAAAACATTCACCCCAGTGAGGGTGCCTCACGGTGATAACCACGACCTTTGGATCAACCCTGACAATAATCAGATTATGATCAATGCCAATGATGGAGGAGCCAATATTTCGTTTAATGGAGGCAAAAGTTGGTCGGCTCAAGACAACCAACCTACCGCTCAGTTTTATCGGGTAACCACTGATGATCGTTTTCCTTATTATGTATATGGAGGCCAGCAAGACAATAGCTCGGTGGCCATTGCCAGTCGTACCAATGGATTGGGGATTGGCTGGAAGGACTGGTACCCAGTAGCAGGTTGTGAAAGTGCTTATTTGGCTTTTGACCCCAAAAATCCGCGTTATATACTGGGTGGATGTTACCAAGGGCTCATTTTTGTGTACGACGATGAAACCAAGGAGCAAAAAAATGTGATGGCTCATCCATTTTTGGGATTGGGTAGCACCCCCAAAGAAGTAAAATATCGCTACAACTGGAATGCTCCCATCGTGGCATCCATTCACGACCCCAAAACGATTTATCACGCGGGGAATGTATTGTTCAAGACCACCAACTATGGGCAAAGCTGGGAAGTGATTAGCAATGACCTGACCCGCAACGATAAGAACAAACAAGGCAAAGGGGGAGGACCCATTACCAACGAAGCCGCTGGAGGTGAAGTATACGGTACCATTATGTATGTAGCCGAATCGATGCACGAAAAGGGAACACTTTGGGTAGGAAGCGACGATGGCTTGTTGCACCTTACCAAAGACGAAGGCAAGACTTGGAACAATGTAACCCCCAAAGGATTGGGAGAGGCTTTGATCAATAGCATTGAGGTATCGCCGCATGACAAAGGGACTGCTTATGTGGTGGCTACCCGCTATAAATTCAATGATTTTTCGCCTATGATTTATAAAACGACCGACTATGGCAAAAGCTGGAAAAAGATTACCAACGGTATTGCAGCAGAGTCGTTTGCTCGGGTAGTTCGCGAAGATCAGGTACGCAAAGACCTACTTTATGCGGGTACTGAAACAGGATTGTACGTTTCTACAGATGGGGGGAATCAATGGAAGCGGCTACGACTAAATTTACCCGTAGTGCCAATCAATGACCTGACCATTCGCAACAATGATTTGGTAGCCGCTACTGCGGGGCGGGGTTTTTGGATTTTAGATGACCTCAGTCCTTTGCAACAGTTCAAAAAGACCAATGCCCAAAAACCAATGGTGGCTTATGTACCGCGTAAAACCCACAAGATGAATGGGGCCAGCGTGCCTGCTTCACGCTCGGGAGTAGGTCAAAACCCGCCGAATGGAGTGGTGATGTACTATGCTTTGAGCAAAAAATTGGATAGCACTCAATCATTGGTGGTTGAAATTATGGACAACCAAAACAAGGTCATTCGCACATTTAGTAGCAAAAAGCCCAAGAAAGCTCCTCGTTACTTTGGTGCCCCTGCTCCAGCTCGCCCGTTGGCAGTACGCCCTGGTCTGAACCGAGTAGTGTGGGACATGCGGCGCGAAGGTTTACCTGCAGTACCCAAGGTGTTTATTTTTGGCGGAACTGCGGCCAGTAAGGTGGCTCCTGGAAAATACCAGGCACGTTTCAAGTTGATGGCCAAGGACAAGGTGACGGCTGAACAAACGGTTGAGTTTGAAATTTTGGCGGACCCCCGTTTGAAGGCCAGCCCGGCTGATTTTGCCCAGCAACAGCGCTTGATTCTTGAGCTAGAGGCAGGAGTACGCGATGTAAACCAAAGACTCAAACAAATTCGAAGTGCCCGCCAGCAAATCAAGCAAATGAGTACAATTCTGAAGGGAAGAAAAGAAGCCAAAGTATTGCTAGACAGCGCTCAGGCAACCATGAAGAAAATCAAGCAATGGGAGCAAGGGTTGATTCAGCCCCAGCAGAAAACTTTCCAGGATGTGATCAACTTCCCCAATAAGCTGGTATCCGAAATGATGTTTATTCGTAACAATATGGACAGCCATGATCCAAGGATTACCGAAGGCGCCAAAAAACGAATGAAAGAGGTAATGGGTATGTGGCAAAAGCACAAGCAGGGTTTTGATCAACTGCTAAAAAATGACATTGCCCAAATCAATAAAATGTACAATAACCTGAACTTGAATAGAATTGTGATTCCTAAATTGGAAACGCAGGATTGATTTTTTTAATCATTTCAAAAGTAAAATGCTGGCAAGGATCACTCACTATCTTGCCAGCATTTTTGGTTTATTTTTTAGTCTATTCCCATACTACTAGACATTTTTCGGTGGTGGAGACACCAACCGAGGCGGCCGCGCTGTTGGTCGTGTCCCCACGGCCAACTTGGGCTAAAATGTCTAGTAATATGGTCTACTCCCAAATGCTGTGATATTTACTTGATCATTATGGATGCTTCCACCGAAAAAGAAAACTTTTTGCGACTTTTGAGTTCTACCGATGAGGCCAACATAGCGTTGGCTTTGGTGATTGCCAGTAGTAAACCAGAGTTTGAGAAATACCTGGATGGATGTAAAACAATCAATGCGCTTTTTTGCTACAATGAATCTGATGAAATAAAAGTAGAAGATATTATCCGATTTAATTTGAGGAAGGTATACTTCGTGTTTCCGGATTGTTACTCTAGTAATATTCCTGATTTAATTGACTTACTACCTCATTTGAAATCACTGCATTGTAGCGAACAGGGTTTCACTCAAATACCCATTTATATTGATCGTCTGACTCAACTACAAACCCTATATTTTGATCGGAACGATCTCAAAACGCTGCCTGATCATATTGGCCAACTTACTCATTTACAAACATTAGATTTATCGCATAATCAACTTGAATCCTTGTCTGATAGTATTGGTCAGCTCAGTCGATTACAGTCATTGGATTTGTCGCATAATCAACTTGAATCCTTGTCTGATAGTATTGGTCAGCTCAGCCGATTACAGTCATTGGATTTGTCGCATAATCAACTTGAATCCTTGACTGATGATATTGGTCAGCTCAGCCAATTACAGTCATTGAATTTGCCGCATAATCAACTTGAATTCTTGCCTGATGATATTGGTCAGCTCAGCCGATTACAGTCATTGTATTTGTCACACAATCAACTTGAATCCTTGCCTAATAATCTGGATAAGCTTACCCAGTTACAAGCACTGTATCTGGAAGACAATTGCCTTACTCTGCTTCCTGCTACTATTGGACAACTGACTCAATTGAAGAAATTGAACTTGCAGAATAATTCCCTGCAGCGATTACCTAACTGCTTTGGTAAGCTAGCTCAACTAGAAGTATTGTATTTAGAGGGTAATTGTCTGAAATCACTTCCTGATAACTTGGAGGGGTTGGGCCAATTGCAACAGCTTGATTTGGTAGCCAATGGCTTACAGAGAGTAGGAGAGGGTATCAGTCAAATACCCCACTTGAAAACCCTGAACCTTCAGAAGAATTTACTCAAAGATCTGCCTCAAAGCTGGGAAAAATTACGGTGCTTACAGACTCTAGATTTAAGAAGTAATCAAATGGAGGTTGTTCCAGTCGTGATTGGAAAAATCAATCAACTAGAAATTTTAAAGCTCAGCGATAATCGCATCAGTGGGTTACCCGAAAACATAGGCCAACTCAAAAAACTGAAAGCTTTGCATCTAAAAAACAATTATCTTACTACTTTACCTCAGAGCATTGGTGATCTAGAGCAATTAGAAGAACTTTGGTTATTTTTCAATCAACTTACCCATTTGCCGGCTAGCATCAGCCAGCTTAATCAATTGAAAACATTGGATATGAGGTGGAATCGTCTGACTACATTTTTGGAGCAAAGCAATCAGAGGATTCCGGCAGAGGAAACCTACCAGTTTAGATATTTTAACGAGTTAGAAGACCTGCTTTTGTCTTATAATCAATTAACCGTCCTTCCAGATCAAATTGGTCAACTCAATCAATTACAATGTTTAGGCGTGTCTTCCAATCAACTTACTGCGCTTCCTGAAAGTATTGGACAACTCAGTCAACTAGAGTTTTTGGGAGCCACCGAAAATCAATTAAAAAGCCTACCTGAAAGCATTGGGCAACTGAGCCAATTACAGGAGTTAAACCTGGACTACAATCAATTAACCGCCTTGCCCGAGTGTATTGGGCAACTCAGTCAATTACGCAGTTTAAATCTGAGTCATAATCAATTGACTACCCTACCCGGAAGTATTGGACAACTAAGGGATGAAACAAAAATAAGTTTCCCAATTTATGTTTCTAATTTGTAT
>CALDJV010001144.1 GCA_937899305.1 uncultured Cytophagaceae bacterium | reverse complement strand
CGTTAAATTAGGTAAGTAATTATTGATGCTCTGCAAGCCTGTAACCATTGTCAGTTGCAGAGATGGCTTGTTTATTCCAAACGGTTTCTGGGCCGTGTTTTATCAATTATAAATGTTTGGTTTATAGTTGATTATGTAGTGGTATTTTCAGGATTAAACACAATTAAATGAGGTTTAGCTTTAAAAATAAAGAACAATTTGATGAAAAGGTAGTAGGCCCTAACCAAAAGGGTTTTTTATTCATCAACAAAGCATTTGAACGAATACTTGAACCAGGGGTATATCAATTTTCTAAATCTAAGGATAAACGGGTAGATGTTTATATTTTTTCCAAACGTAGCCAATGGATATTTTTGGATCACCAAGGAGTATTGACCCAAGACAATATTTCATTGCGATTGTCTTACCAAGTACAATACAAGATCGCCAATGAAGAGGTGTTTCTAGAACATGTCAATTTTGACCATCACAATGTATTTGGGGATATCGATCACCATATTCGAGTGGTGACTGAAACCTTGGTTCGCCATATGATGGCCGGGTTGCGAAGCGAAGTACTCAACGAAAAACGGATGGAGTTGCAGGAAGAACTCACCGTGAATATCCAGGAGAAAATGCAACGTTATGGATTATTGATCCCCATGGTTTTATTGACCAAGATTACATTCCCCAAAAAGATTCAGGAGTTATTTACACAGCAACGAGAGTTGAGCATTCGCTCTAAAATCGATTTGGAAAAGGCACATAATCAGGTAGCTACTGCCAAGGTTTTGGACGAAGCAGCAGATTTGATGAGCAATAATGAAAATGTGAAGTTTTTGCAAATGCTGGAAACCTTGAACCAAATGGCCGCCAAGGGAAATCATACTTTTATGATTGGTGGAGAGTATTACCGAAATGACAAGAAAGATAAAAAGAATTAAGGGTGTGATCACTCAGGTTTTCTTTTGAAATAAAAAATACCACTATCACAGTGGTATTTTTTATTGGTACTGTGTTAAGTAATTGATAGTGAGTGTGTTATTTGTTTTTTTTGACTCCTTGGTTTACCCTATTATAAAGTAAATCAATGACATCGTTTTTTCCACTCAAAAACTCCTGAATTACTCGTAAAAAGGTTATTTTGGGAAATTTATTCAAGAGTAGATATCATCATCACTAAATCAATCAATCAATGAAAAATGCAGATCAAATCAGCCGGGTTGCGATCTACCCTCCAATTGGCATTGCTCGAGTAGGCAATTCCGATGAATACTTTATTGCGTCGGACGTGCCAGGCGTAGTCACTACCCCTCCGGGTGGCTTCAAGGATGGCAAAGGGCGAGTAAAAAAGCAAGTAGCACGCTTTAGACTTTATGCTTTCGACAAAGACGGCAAGGTGCTGGGAGAACTCACCGAAACCAAAAAGATAGACATTGAGTGGCGGGTACACGTAGCCAATGTAAAAGCAGCTTGGTATCAGTTCAATAATGCGCTGGACCTGGATGGATACAGCATTGCATCCCAACCTCGAAATATGAAAGTGAGCGGATCAGACCGCGATCAATTGGCGATTTTGCCCAAGCCCCGAAAAATTTCTGGTAAAAACAAAGGAGCCAAGAAGCATCATTTTGACGATGGTGAGTTTTACGGAAAAAAAGTAAAACTTGGTGAAATTCGTACCGATAAAGCCGGAAGGTTGTTATTTTTTGGGGGAGATGGCGTATCAGTTTCCAAAGACAACAAACCTGCGATTACCTTTGCCAACAATGATGGATGGCACGATGACACCTGCGATGGTACCGTTAGAGCCACAGTAGAGGTAGACGGCAAAACGTTCGAAGCCGAGCCTGCTATGGTGGCGGTTACTCCTCCCGATTTTGCTCCTGGGTTGTTTGGTGTAGTTACCATGAACGATGTCGTACAGGACTTGTTTATCCGAGAAATGAACTATCCTGATCCAGCGTCGGACGGCATTGTATTTTGGGAGCATATTTATCCAATGCTCAAACGAATGACCGATACTCAGTGGGTCAACTCGGGTTTTTTTATGCTATTTGGTAAAAACTCCCCTTCCGATTTTACTGACCCTGAGCTGGTAAAACAACTGGCCAGTCCTGCGAAAGCGAACCAAGCAGCGCGTAAACGAGTATTCAATTGGTTTCGTGATCCCTCCTCCTCAGAATATACCCCTGCCAAAGTACCTCCTTTTTATGGAGATGGTTTTGGGGAATACGAACAAATTGCGTTGGTAGACTTGCCACTTACAGTGACCCAATATGAGCGTTTGAAACAATGGGCTGCCGGAAACTTTACGACTGGAAAACCCAAAAAGACCAAGGCATTTGAAGATTTGTCGCTTGACACACAGGTGGACGCGTTGAATCAGGCTTCTTTAGAATCTTGTTTGGGTGGGCCGTTTCACCCAGGGATTGAGCTTACCTGGCCTATGCGAGTAAAAAGTATGTGGAAAGCACCCTATCGTTTAAAGTTATTGCCCGAAGGTGAAAACATTGAATTAGACTATGGGCAATGGCTATCTCCGGCTATAGCCTTGGGCAAACAGGGACCACTGGCGAGCAGTGGACCTGGTTCACTGACCCGTTGGCTGGGGGTGCCTTGGCAAACCGATGAGGCCAGTTGTTTGTCGGGATACAATGCATCGTTGTATTTGCCTTTGCCTTCTTTTTGGGCGGCTCGAGTGCCCAACCAAGTATTGAGCGAAGATAGCTACAAGCGAATGCAAGATGGCAACCTAAATATTGCTCAACGTTTGAAGCATTTTGATTATCGCCAGGATTGGTTGCGGGACTTTAGTACCCAATACCAAAAGAAAATCAACGCGATGGTAGCAGAGTGGCACGAGTTAGGGATCATTGCACAGGTGGACCAAACACCTACCAATGACGATAATGACTATTTGCCTGAGGAGGTATGGAAAGAAACCCAGCGATATTTTTCTGATGAAGATCCTACTTTTGAGCAAGTACTGTATGCCGAAGATGCCCAAGAAACTTTTGCTGCCGACTTATTGAAAGCACGAGGAGTGGCTGAGTCTGAGGATGCAGATGCAGCTCCACTTCGTACCCGTAAAAGAAAAACCTACGATCGTGGTGAAAGATAATGACGCTTTTCCGGTAATTATTATAGGAGGTGGCCCCGCAGGATTGGCCACCTCTTTTACTTTGCGAGCCCGTAAAGTACCTCATGTGTTGATAGACGCCCAAACGGAGCCATCTCGTAAACCAGGTGAGGCTTTGTCGCCCAATGCCCTCCCTTTGCTCAAAAAACTGGGCATAGCGCATTTATTAGACCATACGACTCATCAGAGGTATTATGGACTTGAGAGCTGTTGGGGAAGCGAAAAGTTAGAGGGTAAAAGTTTGATGAGTGAATTGCATCGAAATGGTTATTTGCTGGATAGGCGATGGTTCGAAACCCAGTTGAGGGGCATTGCCCAACAAACTGCCCATTTTTTTGGCGAAGGTTTTCGTTTAAAACAAATTCAAGCCAGTATGATACCCGACCAAAAGTGGGAAATAACCATTGAGCATCCTACTGAAAACCAAACTTTCAGGTTATATACTCAATGGGTGGTAGATGCTACGGGGCGCAAGGCTTCAGTGTGTCGCCATTTGGGTCAGCAAAAACAGGCCATCGACGAGCAGTTTGCATTGGTTTTTCGGGCAAAAATCGATCAGGCCATACCACAACAAATATGGGTAGAGGCTACCCGAGATGGGTGGTGGTATGTGGCGCCATTTGACAAGCAACATTTGACCATGATGTTTTTTACTTTGAAAGAATGCTTGCCAGTGGGCCCACAAAAATCGGTGTTTTTGGAACAAGCCTTGGCCAATACCATACATCTGCAACAATGGTTGGCTCCTGATCAAATGTTAGTGGATGAAGTGAAGGTTTGGCCAGCGGGTACCAGTTGCTTAGAGCTGCCATCGGGAGAGGGGTGGCTGGCGGTAGGTGATGCAGCTTATGCCTATGATCCCATCTCGTCGTTTGGCATTACCTCTGCTTTGGCAAGTGGGTTTTACGGTGGGCAGGCGGTTGCCGACCTTTTACATGACAAACAAGAAGCCCACGGAGTGTATCGTTACGTTCTGGAAAATGCGTTTCAAGCCTATATTCAGCAATTACATACCCACTATAGTCGAGAACAGCGCTGGCCGGGTGCTTCTTTTTGGCAAAAACGGTTTTAAATGGTTTTATGACGTGAAGTTTGAGAGCAGAGATTGGGTAGAGAACAAGGATCTAAGACAAAATAACGGAATGTTTGAAACAAAAAACACCACGAATATTTGT
>CALDJV010001143.1 GCA_937899305.1 uncultured Cytophagaceae bacterium | reverse complement strand
TGCGCTCGTAGCAGGGCTACGGTCAATAAAAGGAACGAAGTGGAATAAATCTAAATCAGACAGTTATTGCGAATACGTTACTAAGTACAAATACATTCTTTGTTAAACCTAAAAAAACAAAAACCGTGTACCATACGCTCACCGATGGCGCCAAAATGTACTACGAAGTACATGGCCAAGAAAACGCTGCTAAAACCTTGGTATTTATTGGAGGACTGTCACAATCGACCATTGCTTGGGGAGGGTATTTACCTGCCTTGAAGTCCAATTATCGCATTGTTGTATTGGACTTGATATTTCAGGGAAAATCAGATGCCCCTGCTACCCATCGTTCCTTTGACCAACATGCAGCCGATGTAAAAAGTTTATTAGATCATTTGGAGCTTGCCAAAGTATACTTGATTGGTATTTCGTATGGAGGCGCAGTCAACATGCGTTTTATGGTGAATTATCCCGATCGAGTGATCAAAAGTGTGGTGATGGCTTCGTTTGCTCATAAACCTCCGATGTTTAATGCCATTGGGTTATCTTGGACCAATGCACTCAAAGCAGGTGGATACGAACTCATGCTAGACGTCATGCTACCTTCAGTATTAGGTAATAGTTACTTTGAGAACCCCATCATCCCGATTGAAGTCATTAAAACTGGCCGAAAAGATTTACACTTGCCTAACCATAATTTGTTTATGCTGATGACCGCCACCGCCGAAAGCGATGACTATCGGGAAACCCTAAAACAAATTCAATTACCCGTTATGGTGATGGTAGGAGAAGAAGACATACTTTGTACCCCTGAAATCAACCAAGCCATTGCCGACGCCATCCCTGGGAGCGATTTTAGAGTCATCGAAAAGGTAGGACACACCTTAAATCTGGAAGCTATTCCGCAGTCTTTGGCGCTGATTCAGGAATTTGTTGAAAGCGAGTAAAGAGAGGAATTGCTAGAGTAACCATATGGCTAAATGGAGGTGTGATAGATTAACAACCATTTAGCCGTATGACCAAGCTACGACTCAATGTCATTAAGTTAGTGAAAGAATGTTGATTAATGAACTCTGATCAACGATGTAAGAAGGGGGCTGACGCTCCCAATAACTGAACTAAGCTTGTCGCCGTTTTTCACTTCATCATTGGGAGTTCATTGATCAATATTCGGCATTCATTTTTTTTTAATAGCTCATTTATAGCGTTCCTGCTTGCTTTCTTTCCTCGATTTGCTCTAATAGTTCGTTGTACCATTCCTCGCCGTAACGTCGTACCAAAGGTTCTTTTAAAAACCGATATAAAGGCACCCCCAGCGTTTTACCGTGGTCGCACGCCGGGCTGCAAATTTGCCATCGGTGATAATTCAGGGCTTCTTCCAGGTCTAACTTGGTAATGCGAATGGGGTACAAATGACAGGAGACTGGTTTGTAAAAATCGATCTTGCCATCTTTATAGGCGGTCTCGATGCCGCATTTCAAAAAGCCTTTATTATCATAATAAGCAAAAGCACATTCTCGATCATTGATGGTAGTAGTAGAATAATCACCCTCATGGTCTTTGATGTACAATCCGTCCTTTTCAATGGCCTCGATGCCCTCTGGGGTGAGGTAAGGCTTTACTTTATCGTATATTTGATGCAAAATGGGAAGTTCTTCTTCTTCAAGGGGAGCACCCAAGTGACCTTCTACACAACAAGCTCCTTTGCATTTTTCCAGATCACACACAAAAAAATTTTCTGCTACATCGTCGCTGATGTATACATTTTTTACAATTAACATAATATGGGAGTTACATTAGTATGAAATTCGAGACCTTAGCGAGTGATTGCCTCAGTCAGATCAAAAACTTTAGTATAAGCCTCCAGGTTTAGATGCGTTTTTACTTACAAAGTAAAGGATAAATAATGAAAGCATTGAAGGAAGCAAACTTTTTGTTTTTGTTCGATTTGTGTAAATTTTGCCAAAGTTTGAACATTTTTGATAAGCACAACCCGCATTTGGAGTTAGAAAATGAGTCAATCGATGGAAAGTAACCAACCAAGTACAATTGAAATGAATACATTGATGAGGTATTTTTTGAAAACTCCTGAATCGTTAGGGATGGTAAAAAAATAAGTTACGTATTTCGAGGTAGAGATATTGATTTGAGACGAGGCATTTAGCCTTTGGCAGAGCTCGGCACAGCAAAAGCTGTAGCCATCGGTTTTTGCGCTCATAGCAGCGCTATGGGCAAAAAAATAACAAAGTTTCAAGTCAAGAGATCACCTCCAAACCGGAAAGTTATTTTTGGTCTGTCCCATATAGAAAAAGTATTGAGAGAAGGAAATGAAAACATATCGAATTTTGGTAGCCGACGACCAGCCCGGAAACCTGGATACGGTTATCAAACATCTAGAGGATTCCGACGGTACATATAGTATTTTGAATGCAACCAATGGCCAAATTGCCTGTAAAGTAGCTGAAAAAAAATTACCTGACTTGATTATTATGGATTGGGAAATGCCGGTGATGTCGGGTATTGAGGCCATTCGGTACCTCAAAGCTCAAGAAACTACTAAAGACATTCCGATCATTATGTCTACTGGGGTAATGTTGTCACCGGCTCATCTAAAGGTGGCTTTAGACGCTGGAGCAATTGATTACATTCGCAAACCGATTGAACGCACCGAGCTATTGGCCCGAATCAATTCTATCTTGAAGTTGGCCGATTCTTACAAAAAAATCAAGCAACAGAACGAAGATATTCAATACACCAACAAAAAGCTGTTGGCGTTGAATCAGGAAAAAAATCAATTGATTCATGTGGTCGCGCATGATCTCAAGGTACCCTTGAGTCATATTTCAAGCTTGATTAGTATCATCGACCCCAACTCAGAGCGTTTGACTGAGCAACAATCCAAATTTTTAGACATCATTGGTGTATCTGCCGACCGCCTTATCAAATTGATTAACAACATCTTGGATATTGACGCGATTGAATCTAACAAGGCGACACTGAACCTCACCGCGCTCGATTTGGGTGAAATTTTACAAAAGGTCTCTGAGGAGTTTATTGGTCTCAGCTCTGGGTTAAAACCCTGCACTTTCAGTGCAATACTTTAGTAATGCGAAAAAATCGGGTCTCGTCTGCGAATTTGAGCAACTTGCCCGCATTGCGACACGGGTTGGCTAAAGAGGACTTTCAGTCCGAGCGCAAAACCCCTGTACTTTCAGTGCAGGGTGGTTTAGTTTTTTGGCAGCACAAAAAAATATTGAAATGATCAACGATATCCACCCAGGTATTGCATTGGTAGATAAGATGTACATTGCCCAGGTTTTTGAGAATCTGCTGTCTAACTCGGTCAAGTTTTCCCCCAAGAATAGCCAAATCTATGTACGTTGCTACAGTATTACTGGAAAAATAAGGATAGAAGTGCAGGATGAAGGCCAAGGGATCTTACCAGAAGAAATGTCTCGGTTATTTATCAAATATCAAAAACTTTCGGCCAAACCTACTGGGGGCGAGAAGTCTACCGGTCTGGGACTGTCTATTGTAAAACAATACGTAGAAGCCATGCAGGGGCGGGTTTGGTGTGAAAGCGAGCCTGGACAAGGAGCCACTTTTATCGTGGAGTTTGCGCTAGCTTAACGGCGCAAGGCATTGTGGGAGTATGGGACTAAAAGCAATGTTGTTTTAGCCCCATTTTTGAGAAGTTATTTCATTGTTAAATGGTTATATTGTTGAATTGCTCCGCCTACGGCTCATTGTTTCATTGCTAAATGGTTGCGCAAAGCGACGTAAAACTATGGACCATCGACTGTGGACTAAATAAAACTACCAACTCCGGACTACGAACTCCCAACTAAAGAAAACTGTGGGCTGTGGACCATCGACTATCGACCAAAGAAAACACTCATTTACTCACCACTACATTCACCTTGTCTACTCCAGTGTTTCCAGTTCGGGCATCGTATACATATACCAATACCTCATACAGTCCTGGTTCAGTAGTTTTGAGGACGCCCTGAAAAGTATTTACTTTTTTGCCCAATTTGAGGGTAACGGTTTGATAAGGTTGCCCATTTCGCTTGATAATGGCTTTGGCCTCCATTTTATCACCATCCCATAGGCCTCCCTTGGAAATGGTACAGCCACACATCATCACTACATTGGCTACGAT
>CALDJV010001142.1 GCA_937899305.1 uncultured Cytophagaceae bacterium | reverse complement strand
ATGGTTTTACTATTTTTGTTTACATTACAACTTTCATAATACATTTATTTTACTATCTTTTGTGGAAATAAGACTTACCTACCATATCTCACACAATCTATTCACATAGACCAAAAGAGGTGGATGAACGCGAGGCGAAATAGGGTTGTTGATAAACAGCAATCAATGAAAAAAGTAATCCTCAATAGCTAAATCTGGTGAAAAGTCTTGGTTATCAAATTGAAAAGCAGTGCCTTGCCAAATAATTGAGGTACTCGAGAAATTAGAAGGTTTTCTTTATACTTTTATCGCCTATCCCCCAAACTTTATCAAGTTATGGGTTCAGACGGTCGAGCAATAAGGAAACAAAGCTTAAAACATAAAATTTATTAAAGTCTCATGTCAAAAAAACACAAGCACGTCTTACATAAAGAAAATTATTTAGGGAACTTACAGTATGACTTACCAGCAGGGTTGGTAGTTTTTTTAGTTGCAATTCCTTTGTGTTTGGGTATTGCAATGGGTTCTCAACCAGGTCAAGAAGGTCTTAAATTCCCGGTATTTGCCGGAATTATTTCAGGAATCGTTGGGGGACTTGTTGTTCCGCTTATCAGCCGAGCTCAATTAAGCGTTAGTGGTCCCGCCGCAGGGCTCATTACCGTAGTAACTGCCGGGGTCACTTCGATTGGCTCTTTTGAAGGTTTTTTGGTGGCCGTATTTTTAGGAGGCATCATTCAAATACTACTAGGAGTATTTCGCGCTGGTTTTGTGGCCTATTACATCCCTTCTTCGGTTATCAAAGGAATGCTGGCCGCCATTGGTATCATTCTTATCTTGAAGCAAATGCCCCACGCCGTCGGCTACGATATCAAGCTTTTCTCG
Source organism: uncultured Cytophagaceae bacterium (assembly GCA_937899305.1). Classification (GTDB taxonomy): domain Bacteria; phylum Bacteroidota; class Bacteroidia; order Cytophagales; family Microscillaceae; genus Microscilla. The sequence continues at coordinate 5,845 of CALDJV010001142.1, read as the reverse complement.
CTTAAGTTTAACGAAACCAAACAACACGAAAACACTTTTACCGCTATTTTGCATGCCATTGAGCACGTAGAATGGGGAGCACTCATTGTCACCATTGTTTCGCTTGCAGTCATGATTGGCTGGGATTATAGCCCACTTAAAAAATTCCGTTGGGTTCCTAGTGCGTTGGTAGTCGTTATTTTAGGAGTGGCAATGAACGAATTGTTTCTCAAAAATGTACTCCCTAATCTCAAACTCAACAGTACCCATCGAATTAGCCTCCCAGTAGGAGATGTCAGCAATGGTCTGACCATCATCGATCCCAATAAATTCTTATCGTTTCTTACCAACGGCAAAGTATTGCTTACTGCCCTCACCATTGGACTCATTGCCAGCGTACAGGCATTGCTTACCGTAGAAGCAGTAGACAAACTCGATCCCCAAAAAAGAAAGTCGCCGCTTAACCGAGAGTTGATTGCCCAAGGAATTGGAAACATGGCTTCGGGCTTGATCGGCGGATTGCCCATCACTTCGGTAATTGTACGTAGCTCGGCCAGTGTAAATATGGGCGGAAAAACCAAAATGGTGGCCGTTTTTCACGGGATGTTCTTGTTGTTATCGGTACTTTTTATTGCTCGTTACCTCAATCTGGTTCCTTTGGCGAGTTTAGCCGCCATACTTTTAATGATTGGTTACAAACTGGCCAAACCAGCCGTATTTAAAATGATCTACAAAAAAGGCTGGGAACAATTTGCTCCTTTCTTGATAACTATCGTAGCCATCTTACTGACTGACTTACTCATTGGGGTGATGATTGGAATCGTGATTGGATTGTTTTTCGTGATTCGTTCCAACTTCCACTCTTCTATTTCGGTGACCAAAGATGGAGATTACACGGTGGTAAGATTTAATAAAGATGCTTCTTTCCTCAATAAGCCTTTGTTGTTAGATGCCCTGGAAAGCATTGAAGAAAACACTCGGGTGGTCATTGATGGCACCCGCGCTCAGTACATTGACAGCGATATTTCAGAATTGTTGGAAGAATTTGAGCAAGAAGCCAAAATCAAAAACATTGAGGTAGAGTTACGGAATGTACATCGACTGATTCCGGCATAATCAATGTAACCAAAATACCAATCTTGAGAGGCAAATAAGAAGGATAACCCTGATTGTTTGTCTCTTTTTAATTATAGTCCAAATTTTCTCTGTTAAGAACTCGCCAAACGAACATTCTCTTTCTTAAAATCTGATGGTCTGAGATTCTCAATTTTTCTGAAACTAGTGCAGAAATACTCATAAGAGTTAAACCCACAACGATAGGCAATGTCTTGTAAGTCATAGCGATTTTTCATAATCATGACCTTGGCTTGGTGAATTCTTTCGTGTAAAATAAAATCAATGGGAGAATAACCCGTGCTCTTTTTAAATTTATTGAAAAAAGTAGTTTGCCCCAACCCTGAAATCTCTACCAAATCCTCGGTAGTAAACTTTGTCTGTAAGTTGTTGCGAATATGCGCCACTACCCTACGAATGCGTTCGTCCTGAATACTTTGTTCAAAATTCATCTTAAGTAAATGTAGTCCTTTAGTATGAAACACCCGCAACAATATTTCTCGGGTCACCAAATCATCAATCAATACTTTGGCCGGACTATGGTCTTGATGCTGGTTGAGGTACAACTGGGTAAAGGCTCGTATCAAAAGTTTGTCGTTTGAAGCATAGTAATGATTTTGGGATTCTGAGGAGTCTTGATGCAATAATTGTTTGTGCTTTTCAGAATAGAGCACTTCTTCATAAACCGATTGGATATAAGTAGGATGGAGCTCTAATACCAAACACTTGGTAGGGTGGTCATAAGTAGCGTGAGGAATGGACACCTCGTTGATGACCTCTTTTTGAGGTATGAAAAAGGTTCCAGGAGCAAACTCAAACTCCATATGTTGGGTGCTGATGGTTTTATGCCCCGACAACATCAAAGTGAGCACATGTTGGCTAAAATAAAACTTGATGTTCTTACAAAAGCAGTTCGTTTCATATACCGACAACTTTCCATTACTGAGGTGATAGTCGGTACCTCGCTCAATAAATTTCTCTTTCATAACCTTGACTATTGTTCATTTTGATTAACTATTCTACAATATAGCTATAAAAACATTAAATAGTTATTAAATATTGTAAAATAGTATAAAACTATTGAACGATAGTTCAATTATAAACTATTTGATCCTCATATATTGCAAATACAATCACTCAATTAAAGAATTTCCAAGATGAAAAACTTTGCTTTTACCATAAACGGAGCGTCAGTGCATTCCTCAGAAACCTTTGAGATCAAGAACCCTGCAACGGGCGAATCACTAGGCCACGCCCCTATTTCAAGCGCCGACCAAGTGGCTCAAGCCATTGCATCGGCTAAAGCGGCCCAACCTGCCTGGGCCGCCAAACCTGATGAAGAACGTAAAGCCTTGCTGATGAAAGTCGCTGAGGTGCTTCAAGAAAATAAAGAATACTTGGCACAGTGGATCACTAAAGAACAAGGCAAACCCATGGCTGGTCCAGGTGCTATGTTTGAGATGGAAGCCTGCATTGGCTGGACCCAGGTACCTGCCTCATTAGACTTACCCACTGAGGTGGTATTTGAAGACGATACCCGTCGCGATGAAATGCATCGTAAACCCATTGGTGTAGTAGGCGCCATTGCCCCTTGGAACTGGCCCCTCATGATTGCCATCTGGCAAATCATTCCCTCTCTGCGGGCGGGCAATACTGTAGTTATCAAACCCTCTGAATATACCCCCATTGGCACCCTAGAAATGATCCGATTGATCAATACAGTATTACCTGCTGGAGTGCTCAACTCTGTTTCTGGCAATGGCAATGTCGGCAGATTGTTGGTAGAGAGCAACGACGTAGACAAGATCATGTTTACGGGTAGTGCCTCTACCGCCCGCAAAATCATTGAAGCTTCGGGCGGCAACATGGCACGACTCACCCTCGAGTGTGGAGGCAACGATCCCGCCATCATCTTACCCGGTACCGACATAGCTTCCAAAGCCGGAGATTTGTTCTGGGGAGCTTTCATCAATATGGGACAAACTTGTGCTTGCGCTAAAAGACTTTATGTCCACGAAAATGATTATGATGCCACGGTCAACACCCTCAAAACGATGGCCAGTCAAATGCCCATGGGCAATGGCCTGGAAGAAGGAGTGGTACTAGGTCCGGTACAAAATCAAATGCAATTCAACAAAGTAAAGGAGTTGGTAGAGGATGCCAAAGCCAACGGGGCCGATATTATCCAAGGGGGTAGCCCACTGGAAGGTGCAGGATACTTCTACCCCATTACCCTGGTAGGCAATATAGACAATGGTAGTCGTCTGGTAGACGAAGAACAATTTGGCCCAGTGTTGCCCATCATCAAATACAAAACCCTGGAAGAAGCCATTCAAAAAGCCAATGATACTGAAACGGGGCTTGGGGGATCGGTTTGGAGCGATGACTTAGAGGAAGCCGCTCAGGTAGCCTCCAAAATAGAAACCGGAACCGTATGGATCAATCAACACGGAGCCATCCATCCTATGGTGCCTTTTGGAGGAGTCAAAGACTCGGGCTATGGGGTAGAGTTTGGCGTAGAAGGCCTCAAAGCAGTCACCCAACCCCAAGTAATTAGCATCAAGAAAGCAGTGCCTGTAGAAGCTTAAAAAAACCAATCTATTTCACTATTCACTCTTAAACTCAAACTATCATGATTTACTTTATCGAGATCTGGAACGCCAAACAAGCCTGGCTTGATTTATCCACCGAAGAAAGAGGCCACTATGTACAACAAGTAGGAACCCACATTCAGAAATTACTGGACGCAGGTGTAAAAGTACTTACCTGGTCCAACAACGAAGCCGAGACCTCCTTTAGAGCCGATTTCGATTATTTTGCCATATGGACCTTCCCTAACCATGACTTGGCCAATCAGTTTCAAGAGCTGGTAGAAGGTGCTGGGTGGTACAACTACTTTGAGCAAACTAATCTGATGGGCCAAGAAGACAACGCTCAGAATATTTTAGGGCAATTGGTCAACCTGCAAGCATCCAATGCCTAATACTCAATGAATTTGAATTAAATTAGACCTGGAGAGTTTTCAACTTCTATCAGGTCTGGTCTACCACCCACTTTGTATATATCTCTCTTAAAAAAATACTTATGAAATACGATTATATCATCATCGGCGCCGGATCGGCAGGTTGCGTGCTGGCCAACCGCCTGTCAGAAAACCCCAATACCAAAGTACTGCTACTCGAGGCGGGCAGTCCCGATAACGACCCCAACATCCATGCGCCCGCAGGTTGGCCTGCCACTTGGCAAACCGAACGAGACTGGGCTTACATGACGGCTCCTCAAAAACACGCGGGCAATACGCCTCGTTATTGGCCTCGTGGCAAAACCCTGGGAGGCAGCAGCAGCATCAACGGGATGATCTACATCCGAGGGCACCACACCGACTACGACCACTGGGCTTATTTGGGTTGCCAGGGTTGGGATTACCAAAGTGTGCTTCCCTATTTCAAAAAATCAGAAAATTATGAAAAAGGCGCCAGCGAAACCCACGGCATAGGCGGCCCAATGCACGTTACGACCATCAAAACCCCCAATCCCATTTCACAAGTAGCCATTGCGGCTTGTCAGGAACTTGGTTTGCCTACTACCGACGATTTCAACACCAACATTTGGGGAGCAGGCATGAACGAACTCACCGTTACTCCAGATGGCGAACGATGCTCAACCGCCAAGGCCTTTTTAGTACCCGCACTTTCTCGAGACAACCTCTCCACTGTTACCAATGCCCAAGCCCAAAGGCTTTTATTTGATAGCCAGCGATGCATTGGAGTAGCATACACACTAGATGGGCAAACTGTCAAAGCAGAAGCGACCCAAGAAGTCATTCTTTCGGGCGGAGCCATTGGCTCTCCTCAATTGCTGATGCTTTCAGGAATTGGCAATGCGCAAGAACTAAAACAACACGGCATCGACAGCGTAGTAGATTTACCAGGAGTGGGTCAAAACTTGCACGACCATTTGTTGGTCAGTGTTATTTTCGAGGCTCAACAACAAATCCCTCCCCCTCAGGCCAATTTACTGGAGGCCCAGCTCTTCTGGAAAAGTCAGCCGGAGATGATTGTACCCGATTTACAGCCTTTGTTTATGGGTTTACCCTATTATGCTCCTGGGTTCGAAGGTCCTGAAAATGCATTTACCCTATGTGCAGGCTTGATTCGTCCGGTGAGCCGGGGAGAAATGAAATTGACTTCGGCCAACCCCAATGATGCACCTTATCTAGACCCCAATTACTTGGGTGAGCAAGCTGATTTTGACGCCTTGTTTGAAGCGGTACAATTATGCCGAAAATTGGGTTATACCAAAGCCATGCAAGACTGGATGAAGGTAGAGGTATTGCCTGGTAAAAATGCCACTGATGCCGAAATTGGGGATTATATTCGGAAATCTTGTGGTACTTACCACCACATGGTAGGTACTTGCAAAATGGGGATAGATAGCCAAGCGGTGGTAGATCCACAACTGAAAGTATACGGAGTAGAAGGCCTCAGAGTAGTCGATGCCTCCATTATGCCTGCGGTAACTTCGGGGAATACCAACGCGCCTACCATCATGATTGGTGAAAAAGCCGCGGATATGATTTTGAATGGAGTAGCCACCAGTGCCCAACAAAACAAATCAGTCTTGGCTTAGATTTAATAAACCAGAACTTACAAGGCCTGGCAGGTGTTAAAATCGGTCAGGTCTAAAAAATAAAATACAATCACATGTATTAACATGTTCGCCAAATACTGTGAATTATTATTGGTAAAAAAAA
>CALDJV010001141.1 GCA_937899305.1 uncultured Cytophagaceae bacterium | reverse complement strand
AATAAAACCATAAATCAATCATCCCTCCTTACTTTTTGGGTACCCAGGCCCAAAGCATCTCGCAGACCACGGGTTCTATTCCGGCTTCATCGGTAATCGTAACAGCTACCATTATTTCTCCCTTTTCCTGCTCCTTCATTTGTGCTATCTGAGCATCAGTAAGTGTGGCCACTGCTTTCATATTTCCCTTTGAACGCTTTACATAGTCTACTTTCATGTTTTTCATCAAAGGCAACTTATCGTCAGACAGGTGCATTCCTACCATCATACCCGAGGCAGTTTCGGCTAGTAAAGCAGTAGCCGCAGCATGCATTTGTTTGATATGATTTTGCACCTTTTTGCGGTTACTCAAAGTCAGCACTACCTCTTCCTTGGTCATCTTGTCAAAGCGGATCCCTGCGGTTCCTACAAAAGGCACTACCCTCCCTATGCTCCACGACAACAAGCGAGTGCGCCACGATTTTGGATAGCGTTCTAGTTTTAGGATAGAGCGATTGAGTCTATTGGGCTTTTCCATTGTATTCATCGGATAATCATTCAAATTTTTGTTGAACTATTCAGTGTATCTTGGGATTGAAACTTTGTCAAATTGGCTTTATTGGAAAATTTTCATCTGAAAAACCGTATAATTTATTGAACAGTCATTCAAATTTTAATGCTGTAAATTCTCCAAATTCATCACCCAAGGGGTCAATCCAGTAACCGTCGGCCTCGTTCCAATGCTTTGTAAAAGTATTTTGGATCATTGTACAATCGCATCAGCATAATCCCCCCCTCTACATCTTGTACTGCTTGCTCTGCCTTCTCAAACGCCACTTTCTCTACGTATTTTTCTTTTAGTAAATGGGCATTGGCTGCGATCCAATCATCAAAAAACCCTCGGATAACCAGGATAAATTGAGGCTGTTCTTGCACCATTTCCAACACAGTATTGGCCATAATACACCCTCCCTCGGCTCGCATAAACACTTGACGAGTGATTTCCACCATTTCTTCAAGTCGCTGATATACAGGCTTTTCCTCTTGGTAAGCCAAACTAAATACCTTTCGAGCAAAGTATCCATGTACCGCTTTGAGTATTTCTTCCAGCAAATGTTCTTTACTCTCGAAATAATAGTAAAACAATGATTGCTTGATTTCACAAGCTTCGGCCAATTTTTTAATCCCGGTATTGTAGTAGCCATCTTTACGGAAAACCTCCAGACACTTAGAGATAATCTGTTTTTTTACTTCGGCACTTTTTGACATTGTGTAGTAATAATCGCGTGATTCTTCTGATAAATTTATTGAACGGTCATTCAAATTTAAGGAAAATATTACCCTACCCCAAATTTTCCTCTAGAATTATTTCGACTAAACCAGCCCATTGATGTAATAAACAATTGCATTTTTATGAAGTATCTCGATACCTGTTTTTTGCGCCACTGTCACCGGGCAGTTAAACTACCTACCAATGATTGGTCAAAATCAGTCTGTTCTGTCTCACCTGGGTCTCAGAGACAAAATGTAAAATCACCGCGTTTTGCTTCTTCGGGCAAGTCTTATTTTGCTTATATCTATGTAGGTTTTTATGCTAGTTTATTATTTTTTCCCCTTATTTGTAATAAAACTATTGGCCCTACGACCAATACAAACAAATGTTTCAATTTTAACCTATTCACTTCAGAGAATGAAAAAACAATTGACCTTATTTGCCGCCCTATGCTTGTGCATTGCAAGTTTTGGCGCTCAAGCCCAATCGGTAGACAAAATTATTGATGGCTATTTTGAGATCATAGGAGGTAAAGATAAATTCCGTAAAATGAAATCAATGGTGATGGAGGGTTCAGCCCAAAGCCCACAAGGTGAAGTTCAACTGAAGATGTACAGCGAGCGCCCTAACAAAACCAAGATTGAGTTTTCTATGCAAGGCAAAACTTTTGTGCTACAAGCCTACGATGGTAAAAATGCCTGGGGTACTAACTTTATGACGGGCAAGAGTGAAAAAAAACCGGATGAAGCCGCTAAAGAATTGGCCGACGAAGCTTTTGAACCTTTTTACCTGGACTATAAGAAAAAAGGACATAAGATAGAATTGGAGGGTACCGAAGAAATAGACGGCACCGAATGCTATAAACTAAAGGCCACCAAAAAGGACGGAAAAGTACAGTACTTGTTTTTTGACAAAGAGAGCAACGCCTTGATCATGATTCGTTCTACGGGTACTTCTGGTCCTATGAAAGGAAAACAAATAGAATCTTATATGGCCGATTACAAAGAAGTAGACGGGGTGATGATGCCTTACTCTTTGACTCAAAACATGGCAGGTCAGAAATCGACTTTGACGATTAAGAAAATTACGATCAATCCAAAGTTAGAAGACAAAGTGTTTACATTACCCAAAGAATAGAAGAAAAATCACAAAGTGTTCATTTGACTCCCTTTGACCAGCATTTTACACCTTGTTTTTACCAGTTTGTACTCGTTCTGCAATATCTCAAAGACATACTTCATAGTTTTGGACATACGTTTTACCAAACTACATCTCTATGAAGACTCAAAAAACCTGGCCGATATTGCCCACTACTTTTACTTGGGTATGTTTGATCATTTTTACAGCTCAAGCTACCAAAGCCCAAACATTGGCAGAGGTAATTGCACTGCATAAAAAGAATAGCCACACCAAACCAACGAAGTTGAAGTCTATGGTGCTCAAAGGCAAAACAATCCTGACTGGAATGAACATGGCTTTTGAAACTAAAGTATACCGACAGGCTCCTAATTTGTTTAAGTTAGAGGTGCCAATTCAGGGCAAAACATTGATAAAAGCCTACGATGGCCAAGTAGCCTGGAAGGTAGATCCTTTTCCAGGAGGTAGTGATAGGCCAACTCGTATGACGGGTACCGAAGAATCGGATATGATTTTAGGGGCTGATTTTGGCTACGAGTTTATCAATGCAGCTCAAAAAGGGCACACGGTTACTCTAGAAGGCATCGAGGAGATTGATGAGGTCCCTTGTTACAAAATCAAGGTAGTGAGAAAAGACAAGCAGGTAAAAAGCTACTTTTTAGAAAAAGAAACCGGTATTTTAATGATGGAACGAGGACAATCTATTCATCCATTGAAGTCCGATGTATTGGTAGAAAAGGAAACCTATTTTAGCGAATACAAGGAGATACAAGGGGTGATGATGGCCCACTACATGGAAGAACGCATCGGAGGTCAAGTAGTCGCTAAAATGCAATTTGACAATATTACAATCAATGATAAATTGGACCACAAGATTTTTACGTTTCCCAGTAAGCAATAAACTTACGGTGACTATTGATTGCTTAGATCATAGTGAATAAAGTCTACAATGTCAGTCATTGGGATCATCCCAGAGTCTGACATTTTTTTGTGAGGCGGTCTCATAGGTCAAAGGCCAGCAGATTTACACCTAACCGGTTTTGAAAGCCTGTCAGTCAAGATAAAATATTATTTTGCTTCAAGTACCTGACAAGGCAGCCTCCTACTCTAACACATTAAGCGAAACATCATATTCGAAAACCCATGATATACACCATTTACAGAAAAACGACTTGGTTGATGCTATTATGCATTGGCTTTTGCTTTCAACAAGCTCAGGCACAAAGTCCTAAGCCACTTAAAGGAAGCAAAATATTTGGCTCTATGACGGCCCGGCACATTGGTCCTGCCGTCATGAGTGGAAGAATTAGCGACATCGAGGGGGTAAACAATGACCCCAAAACTTTTTTTGTAGGTTCAGCCGGCGGAGGTGCCTGGAAAACCACCAACGGAGGAATTACTTTTGAATCTATTTTTGACAAACACGCACAATCTATCGGTAAAATTACGGTAGATCAGTCTAACCCCAAAACCATTTGGATAGGTACTGGTGAACCTTGGGTACGCAATAGTGTATCGGTAGGCAATGGCTTGTACAAATCTACCGACGGAGGTAAAAACTGGAAGTTGATGGGCTTTAAAGATGCCGAACGGGTCAACGAGATCATCGTTCACCCCAAAAACTCCAATGTGGTATACGTAGGCGTATTGGGCCACTTGTGGGATGCCCACAAAACGCGTGGTGTTTACAAAACCGAAGACGGGGGAAAAACCTGGAAACAAGTACTCTATGTAGACGAAAACACCGGATTGGCTGACCTGGTTATGGATGCCAAAAATCCGGATATTTTGTATGCATCGATGTGGCAGTTTCGTCGTTATCCCGATTTTTTCAAATCAGGAGGACCAGGCAGTGGATTATATAAATCTGCCGATGGAGGTAAAAACTGGAAAAAAATCCAACAGGGTTTCCCTAAAGGGGTATTGGGTAGAATGGCGGTACAACCTGCCCCCTCTAATCCCAAAGTAGTGTACGCTACGGTAGAATCAGAAAATCGGGGTCAAAATGGCTTGTATAAGTCTACCGACAGTGGTGCCAATTGGAAGCGGGTCAACAATGATTTTGGTACTGTGGTACGTCCTTTTTACTTTGCCCGGTTGGTAGTAGATCCCAAAGACGAAAACAAGGTCTATAAAATGGGGTTGAACCTGATTATTAGCAAAGATGGGGGAAATCGCTTTCGTACGGTAGGCAGTGGCGTACACTCTGATATGCACGCAGTTTGGATCAACCCTCAAAATACCAATCATATTTTGTTGGGAACCGACGGAGGTGTATACCAATCTTTTGACGGAGGGTACTTTTTTATGCACCTCAAAAACCTACCTGTGTCGCAGTTTTACCGGGTAAATGTAGACAATGCCCAGCCTTACAATGTATATGGAGGCCTACAAGATAATGGTTCTTGGTTTGGCCCTTCTCGAGCCGCCAACGGCATTCAAAATCGCGACTGGAGCAATGTAGGCGGTGGAGATGGCTTTGTAGCCATGCGCCATCCCAAAAAGACCAATCTGGTATATTGCGAAATGCAAGGGGGGAAATTGTGGCGTTATGATTTGAGCTCGGGCCAACGTAAAACCATTACGCCCATGCCTCAAGCGGGTGATCCTAAATACCGTTTCAACTGGAACGCTCCCGCCATTCTCAGTACCCACAATGCCGATCGAGTATATATGGGGAGTCAGTTTTTGCATCGCTCCAATGACAGTGGTGAATCCTGGAAGAAAATTTCTCCTGACTTGACCACCAATGACCCCAAAAGACAGCGACGAGCTTCGGGTGGCTTGACCCCTGATGTATCAGCGGCTGAAACCAACACGACCCTATTTAGCATTGCTGAATCTCCGGTGGATGAAAACGTACTTTGGGTAGGTACTGATGATGGTAACCTACAAGTGACCATGGACGGCGGTAAAAAGTGGACCAATGTAGTTGCCAACATTCCGGGGCTTCCCAAAAATACTTGGTGTAGCTCAGTAGAAGCAAGTCACTTTGATAAAAATACCGCTTATGCCACGTTTGACGGCCACCGTACGGGTGACAAAAAACCCTACGTTTTCAAAACGACTGACGGGGGCAAGACTTGGACCCCACTGGCTACTACTGACATCAAGGCGTATGCGCACGTCATTAGAGAGGATCTCAAAACTCCAAATCTGTTGTTTTTGGGTACTGAGTTTGGCTTGTACATTAGTCTGGATGCTGGAAAAAACTGGACTCGTTTTAAGAATAACTTGCCTATGGTAAGTGTACGTGATATGGTGATTCAGCCCCGCGAAAATGACTTGGTGATGGGTACCCACGGTCGGGGGATTATCATCATTGATGACATTTCGCCTTTGCGCCAAATCACTCCCGAAATGGCCAGCAAAAAACTGACTTTCCTGAAATCTAAACCCATTATGATCAAGAGTTTGGGTGGTGGACAGGAATTCCCAGGAGCAGCCGAATTCATAGGAGAAAACCCTAGTTCCGAAGGTAAAATCATTTATTTTCAGAAAAAGCGCCACATTTTTGGTACGATGAAAATCGAAATTTTCGATGCCAAAGACCAGTTTGTAGCGAATTTGCCCGCGGGCAAAAGTGCGGGCCTGAATGTGGTAGAATGGAGTCCTCGCCTGAATCCTCCCAAGGTACCCAAAGCCAAAACGCTTACTTTTGGGGCTTTTGTAGGACCATTGCTCCCCGAAGGGCAATACAAAGTAAAGCTCACCAAAGGGAAAGATACTTTTGAGACGACTATTGAGGTAAAAACTGATCCCAACTCGACTTTTGATGCCACTGATCGAAAATTGTATCAAAAAACCACCATGCGTTTGTACAACCTCATTGAGAAACTGGCCTATACTACTGAGGTCATTCAATCTATGATGCAACAAACCAAAGCCAAGGCAGACAAAGAAAAGAAAAACAGTCGCTTGAGCAAAAAACTAATGACGATGTACGAAAACTTGAGCAAGTTTAACGGCGAGCTCGTGATTACAAGTGGCGACAACTACACCGATTCGGCCGAAGATCGTCTCAACGATAAACTATCAGGATTGTACGGGGACATTAGCAGCTACAGTGGACGTCCTTCTAAGGATCAATTGCAAAGGGCCGATGTACTCGAGAAACGGGTAGAAAAAGCGTATCAGCGCATGATGAAAATCCAAAACAAAGAATTGAAGGAGATGAATGCCCGTCTTGCCAAAGTCAAAATTGCTGAAATCAAGGTGAAAACGATGGAACAGTTTAAGAAAAAGAGTAGGTAATTGATCATTAGTGAGCGGTACATTATTTGTCAAGTCTTCCCAAGAATTCTAATAAC
>CALDJV010001140.1 GCA_937899305.1 uncultured Cytophagaceae bacterium | reverse complement strand
CCGAAAGAACTAGAATCTAATCATCGCCTCGCGCAACCATTTAACCATATAGCAATGAGCGAAGCGGAACAATGTAACAATAGAAAGATACAACAATGAGCCGAAGGCGGAACAATGTAACCATTGAACAATAAGCGAAGCGGAATCATTAGTGAAAGACACACACAAACGACGAACCTTGTTTGATTTCAGGGTGTACTCCCACAGTATAGATCTTAAAATTTCCCCCTTCTCGTTCAATAATGCTATTGACGATACTCAGGCCCTTTGTGATTTTGTGTTGATTAAATTTAAACTTTCCGTTGGCATCAAATAATTCCGGTTTAAACCCTTGTCCATTACTTTGAATTACCAAGGTAAGGTTGTTGGGGGATTCTTGGAGTGAAAGCTTGATGGCCGCAGCTTGTTTTGTGGATTTGTCTTTAAAGGCATGTTTACAAATATTTTTAACCAGTTCGAATACACAAAATCCAATCAAAACAAATCGGTTTTTATCCAGCGATTTTACTTCACTTTGGATCTGGATGGTATGGGTATCGTTTTCCTGGAGGTGAATACGGTACAAGGTATATACAATGACCTGTAGTTTATCAAGGATTTCTGATTGTTTCAGCGTTTGATTACTGCCATGAAAATGATACCGTAGTAAATTTTGCAATTCCATAGCTTCATTTATTCTTGCTTTAGCACTATCTATCAAGTGTGGGATATTGGTAGTGTTGGGGTTGGCGATGGCCGCAATTTTGGCATATACGGCCACAAAATCGTTGCCTATGCGATGTTGGTTTTCATTGAGTAACAAACTAATGAGGTTGTTTTGCTTGGCAATGGAGTCCTTCTGAGCAGCCAATTCTTTGTAGCCCTGGGCGTTCTCAATGGCAATGGCTACGTACACCGAAAGACTTTTGAGCAAGTCAAAATGTTGGTGGGTATAAGCATTTTTTTGATTACTTAGTACCAACAGTACTCCTTTTATTTCTTGTTGTATGATCAAAGGGATATAAATGATAGATTTCGGGGTAAGGGCGGGTTGGTATTTAGTCAAGACTTCTGATGGTGGAATAGCATCGCCAAGGTAGCGGTGATACTCCTGCACAAAGTCTCCCATCATAATAGGTTGACCGTGCTCAATACACCAGACCGCCAGTTGATTTTTATCGTGCATGGGCTGGGTATACGCTGCTTGAGGTTGGCCATTGATCATCGTCAGTTCAAAAGTAATTTGCTTGCTTTGAGATTCGTATAATCCTATTTCAAAGTTACTGGCATCCATCAAATGATTGACATGGGTATAAATTGCCTGTAATATTTCATTCAAATCCAAGGAGGAAGTAATATGTTGACCAATATTGGTGAGTAGTCGTACATTTTGGTAAGCTTGCTCAAGATGTTGGTTTTGGGCTTCCAGTAGGGTTTTATGATGTAAAATTTCCTCGTACTGGGTGGTAAGCAAGTGACTTTTTTGTTCAATGGTTTCGTTTTGGCTTAAAATTTCTTCCTGTTGTTGTTGTAGCCTTTGGTTTTGCTGAAGGATTTCTTGCTGCTTAAAAGCCAGTTGTTGATTGGCTTTCTTTTTCGTTTCCAAATTGCGGTACAAGAGAATTAATATCACCAGGGCTACCATAAGCAATGAAAATAACAACACCTGAAAAGCCTTGCTCTGGAATGCTTTCAGTGCTTGCAGTTGATTTTCATTACGTCGTTTTTTTTGTCTTTCCTCTTCTCGAAATTGTTGAACCAGCTTCATCTTTTTGAGCTGGTTTTCGTGGGTCTTGCCCTGAATAGAATCATTCAAACGAGTATAAAGCAAGAGGTATTGGTGCGCTGTTTCAAATTGTTGGATGCTTGCATATAGTGTAGCCAGTCCTTTATAGGTTCTTACCCTAGAGTTGGGTAAAGAAGGGTATTGATCACAAATATAGAGGCTGCTATCAAAGTATTGCTTGGCTTTTTTTAAGTCATTTTGTTCTAGATAAATATCAGCCAGACTGGCAAGGGCATTTGCTTCGCTTCCCCATTGGGCATATCGGTGGCTAATGGCGATGTCTTTTAGGTAGCGTTTTTTGGCTTCCGGGTAGTTTTTTTTCAATGCATAAAGCGTCCCCATATTGCCATTGGCAATTCCAATCCAAGCAGTGTCTTTTCGTACCTTGGCTTGTTCAAGGGTTTGGTTTAGGTAATATTGAGCACTGTCTAAATCACCCATTTTTCGTTTTAACAACCCAATTGAATTCCAAGAACTGATGATGTGTCGGGGCTTGGTTTTTGGGGTAGCCTGGGCGATTACTTGCCTAAAATATTGAACAGACTCCTTGAAACCTTTGTCAGAATAAAGATTCAAAGCAATTTTGTACAATACATCTACCCATTCATCTCGATGTTTGTGCTTTTTAAGAATACGTTCTGCTTTGATGTAATAAGCGTAGGCTTCAGGGTATAAATTATTCCTTTGGTAAATGTCCCCAATCCGTGAACATAGTTTGCCTTCCCAAAGGTACAGACTCCATTCGTGTGCTTCGTTGACGAGTTTGTCGAGGATAGTAATGGCCCGTGTACTTAGGTTAATTTTCCTTCGTCGTGTCAATAGTAAAGCCCTGGTTTGGCTGATGGCCAAGTAGCGTTGGTGGTCTTTTTCGGTGTTGACCAGTTGTTGCATTTTGTTCAATTCTTGCCAAAACGAAAGACTGTCTAATTTTGCCAAGAGCACTTCGTGCTGACTCAATAGCTTTTCTAGACTTGTCATATCTTGGGCCTTGGTCAGCTTTTCAAAGTTATGCTGGATTTTTTGGGAGTTGGACTGGGCAAAGACAAGGAATGGATGATGGACCCAAAGTACCACAATGGTTTGAATGACAATCTTGAGGAAATGATATTGCATAATCCTTGAATACTTGATTAGATTGGATACAATATATTCACTTTAGTAACACTGAAAAAATAAAGTTTCTGATTTCAGACTAGAGATTTTGGGTTGAGACAAGGCAGTTTTTACGCTCGTAGCAGCGCTACGGGCAAAAAAATTAACAAAGTATCAAGCCGAAAGATTAGTCCTAAACCGAAAGGTTATTTTTGGTGTGTTACTTTAAGAGCAAAAAAAACATCCATCAGTTTAAAAAGACCGACGGATGTAATAAAATTAAAGTGATTGAGTATTTGTGGTTAATTAGGGTATATTACGATGTTTTGTAGTTGTAATTAGTTATAATCTTTAGGGCTGTGAAATTTCTGTATTACTTTACTTATAGTATATAACATGTTCGCCAAATACTGTGAATTATTATTGGTAAAAAAAAGGGGATT
>CALDJV010001139.1 GCA_937899305.1 uncultured Cytophagaceae bacterium | reverse complement strand
AGACCTGATTTCCAAGGACGTTTACTGTTAAATATCACACGGTTATAACCCTTAGCTTTGCTATCAAAGGCCAAGGCTCGTTGTACAGGAGCTTGATTATGTTCAGTTTTTGTCAACTTTTCGGAGCCTTGGCTCTCTTTTCCCTGCAAAGCCTCCCCCGCCATTTGGTCTACCACTTGCTCCCTGGTGGTATCCACTTTTTGCCCATTGACTACCTGGTCTCCTTGGGGAGTGCCATGCTTGACATTGTCTATGTAATGCGCCACTTCATGTTTCATGTTGTGTTCCGTGTCTTTGTTGGGGGCAAAATCAATTTGATGGCCTTGAATGGTCGCCTCCGCCTGAACGGTTTCGGGAAAAGAAGAATTGTGGGTAGCTTTTAGAGGAGACGTATCTACCCCGTGTTGTTCTCCCATGGCCATCGCTATTTTCTGAAACCGGGACGAGCCTTGAGGGGTTTGTTTCGGTGAAGTACCTCGATCAGTTTGGCGTTGCAGGGGGGCAGCAACCTGATGAGAGGCATAACTTGCGGCCATTTGCTGTTGATAAGTCGCCAATTCGGGATGAGGGTTTACCCGCCAGGGGTCAATGGTTCGGGGTTCGGGCTCGCTTTTGTTTACTGGACGTTGCTTGGCCTGGATGGGTCCTTTTTGACCTTTTTTGGTCTGAACAAGCCCTTGACGGCTTGTTTTGGCTTGGTATGGAGCAGTCGAAGTAGACTTTTGCGATTGGCTGGTGATCTGCTTTTGCATTGGATTGAAAAACTGGATAGTGTTGTGGATAAATCTAGTTGATGGTGGGGCACTAACTTGATCCAAAACGGCCCCACCAGGGTTTAAGAACAACGGCCTAAACGGCAATATTGATGATGTAGTCCGAAAACCGAGTGCCGTTGGGTAGCGATAGTTTTTTCTTGATGCGGTAATGGTGGGTACGTACACTGTCCACGTGAATATTGAATAACTGGGCAATTTCTTTGTTAGAGATGTAGGTGCGTACCAAAGCACAATGCTTTAAATCATCCCGTGTCAACTGAGGGCATTCGCTTTGCAGCTTGGTAAAAAAATTGGGATGCACCTCGTCAAAATATTTTCTAAAAATTGACCACTCATCTTCCCTAGAGGTTCCCTGGGCAAGGGCTTTGAATACCCGTGATAGTTTTAGCTTTGTTTTCTTAGCCGTTTTTACTGGAATGTTCTTTACCGAGGGTGCTTTCGCTCGGGTTGTTTTCAACGTGGTGTTTTGTTTCTTAGACCGCACCTTAGAATGTTCGTAGGAAGGTGCGGTTGGTCTAACTGATGAAGATAGGGGAGTAAACGAACGAATTGCGCTGACCACTTTTGTCCATAACTCGTCTTTTTGAATGGGCTGGTGTATCCAGGCGGTGGCTTTCGCCTCGAGGATAGGTTGAAGTTCGTAATCATTGGACTTGCTTTCCATCACCAACAATATGGGGATGTTACGTTTTCTAATGGCCTTGATCAATCTGTTTTTATCATTATGCACATTGCTCCAGTTGGTAATCATCAGGTTTGGTGATAATTTTTCAGCGATTTCCAAGGCTATTTTATCATTGGGGGTAGTCATGATGTTGTACAGAGGAAACTTTTCCTGTAAAAGTTGGGCAATACGATACTGGTTTTGGCCTTGATTGCCGGCTATTAAAATGGTGGACTGGATGGGGATGTTGTTTTTCATAAAATAGTCAAATAGGTGATGGAGATAGATTGTTTTTACTTTCCTTCTTTGAATGATTCAAATGTAAGTAAAAACAGAATAGAAAATATTACAGGCAATTACACCTGCTTTTGAAGGAGGTAGAAATGAGGGTAAAGATGTGATGTAGACAGATAAGTTTGAAACCGTTTGTGGACGGTGATTTGGTGAGAAAATGTCAAGTTGCCTTGGGGAAGTAGTGGGAGGAAATACAAACTGGCATTGGCTTGTTCTCTGAGGTCGTTTATGAAGTTTAATTTTCCCCAGACACAAATATAATATCTAGTTCGTGTCTGGGGAAAACCTATTATTCTTTATCCTTTGTTTTTTGTTTAGCCACATACCTCCAGACAATGGCCCCTGTTTTTAGATTGATACCAAATGCGGCGGCTTCATTACGTCCATTTACAGTAACATTACCACTGGAAATCCCCAAAACATCTCCTTGCCGGGCAAAGTTTACCGGAAAATTATCTATTGTTTGAGACTGTCGGTATTGCTTAAGAATAGGAAAGGTCACGTTTTCTGGCAGACGCCAGGCGGTATTACCATCTTTTTTCAAACAAGCAATTCTAAACTGACCTTCTATAGCCTCGTTTTTATACCTTATCAAAGCATAATCATCGTCTGAGTAAATAATTTGAGGCGTTCGATAGTATTCTTTTCTATTTGCATCGTCAACTACTTTGAGGAGCCCTTTTTTTACCAAATTTTCCAGCTCGGTTTGAGTCAAGCGCATTTTATAATTGTAACGCTTATACTGTAGTTTGGCCAAAACGATTTGCTGAGCTTCTTCTCTTTCGTTGGGGTGTTTTACGTATAACCAATGGTTCTCCCAATTTAATAGATCTTTACCATTTTCTGCAATTCCCACAAACCCACGCGCATTGACCATCTTACTGAGTTTTTGGGCAGGGACTACCACCTCAGATTGCAGATTGTAACCTACTTTTTTCCCCGAAGGACTTTCCAGCAGCACCCAGTTTTGGCCATAAAGGGAATCGATTTTACCTACTTTACTACTGTCAGAAAATGCTTTGATGGTGATAGACCTTAGGTCGTTGGTGAGTGCACCAGTGAGTACGTCACGGGCTTGTAGGGTTTTGTTTCCGGCAGCATCGGT
This sequence comes from uncultured Cytophagaceae bacterium, assembly GCA_937899305.1. GTDB lineage: Bacteria > Bacteroidota > Bacteroidia > Cytophagales > Microscillaceae > Microscilla. Next base: position 458 of record CALDJV010001139.1, on the reverse strand, counting down.
ATAAAAGTCAAAAAAACGTTGACCTACTTGATGGTAACTTTTCCACCATTCTGGGGCTTTATTGTTGGTATAAATTTCGGGTACATTACGTTCTTTGATGACCTCACCCGTAGCTGCTTTGGTAATAAAGAGTTGCTGGCCGTCATCAATCCGCCACAACACAAAGCCTTGGTCGGAGGCCGCAATTCTGAGCTGACGCGTAGCACCCACAGCTTCCGGGGTAGGCGAAGGTTCCTCTGTTTTGGTTGTCTTTTGGGTTTTTTGGGTGGTATGATGACGCGTTCCCCGATTGTTAAACCAATCTTGCAGTGAATTTCTTTTGTACAACCCCCAAACAAGTAATATCCATAGAAGAACGAATAGCCAAAAAGCTGGGTGTAATTCGGTGTCTTCTTCTTTTTTTTCTTCTTTTTTGATTTCATTTTGAGGAGGGGGAGCTACTTTGGCCTTTTTTTGAG
>CALDJV010001138.1 GCA_937899305.1 uncultured Cytophagaceae bacterium | reverse complement strand
CTTAATTAAAAATGGTAGAACTTTGATATTATCAGGAGACGAGCGAGTGTTGAGTAAATTGCCTGCTGGGAAGTGGATTGGAGGAACCATACCTTATTTTTATTTGAAAGAAGGGCCCGGAAGGCTAGATAAGGAGCATATTTTTGTGACCGACTTTACCGATTTGCTTGAGGATGCCAAAGTGGCGGTATATGATGCCAACAACCTGAATGAAGTCTGTACAAATGGTTTTGACAATGGTTTTCATTTTATGATTCTCCCCGCATTGCGTGACATTCACCTTTCGTTTGCGTTGCATTCACCCGATTATCCAAATTTATTTGCCAATCCCTTGTTGGGACTCATTGCAGGAGCCGACCTGGACGAGTTTACTAAAGGAGTTTTATCTAAGACTTTTGATGGTACTACTGCCAAATCCTTTACCGATCAGGCGGTGGTATTGCACGCCAAGCTCCCTGCCCATCAGGTAGCGCGCTTAGAAATTGTAAATGTATTTGAACCCTCCAATGAAGTGACTCTGGAATTTTTGCAGGATGGTTTTGTGGTACAAGATTGTTTGATCAATGGGCAAAAAGGAAACCTGTACGAATTTATCAAAGAAAATGAGTTGGATATTTCGTATCCACTGGTGAGTAACTATGCCGGAGCTTCGGTTAATGTAAGTTTTCAGCGTTTAGATGATGAAAATCGTCAAGTGATTTTTTATGCACCATTGTTTGCCGGGCGAAAATACACCACCTCTAGAAAATCGAGTGACTATGTGAAATCGTTTTCGGAGAAAGCAACTCAAGCTTTGGTCAACGAGCAACACGTGATTTACAATTGCAATTGCATACTCAACTATCTCTACGGTGGACTAGACAAGCAGAGCATTGGTTATTCGGGAGCCACCACTTTTGGAGAAGTGGCCTACCAATTGCTCAATCAGACTTTTACCTATTTGGCTATAGACGAGGGTTAGTATGTGATGATGACTTGAGCGCCATTGCTGAATAAATATATTCATATCCATAACGGGAACTGACCTGGTGAATTCTTTCAGGAGTCTGAAGACCTACTTGAGGGGCCAAAGCTTGGAATTTGGCCCAACTAATTGGGTAAGGTACCCAAGGAGGATTGGCTCGGTCGGTATCGTATTCTATCAATATAAATGTGCCTCCCGGTTTGAGGTGTTGCAATACATTGTCCAATACTGGCTGGGGATTAGCCGCATAATGCAAGGCATTGGCCATTACAATACCATCAAAAGGAGCGAGATGCATCGTTCGCTCAAAATTACCCTCTTCTACTCGGATAGATACCCCGTTTTGCTCAGGCAGGTTCCATAGTACGTGCGGGTTTTTATCTACTGCCCATACCACACTGCCCGAAGTTAGCATGGCTTGTAGGGCTACAGTAAATACGCCAGTTCCAGCCCCTATATCAGCCCAAGTTTGGGGTTGAGCTTGGTTTTCTATACTTCCTAATAAACTTACTGCAGTTGCGGTATCCATATTAATTATTTGTTTTATTGTTGCATTGCTCTATTGTTAAATGGTTGCGCGAAGCGATAATTATATTCTTAATTTCGCAAATATGATAATTTCTATTGTTCCGCCTTCGGCTCATTGTTTTATGGCTAGTTCCTTCGGCTTCGCTCAGGACTTCGGGTTGCGCAAAGCGACGTAAAACTATGGACCATCGACTTCAAGGCTAAAAACTACCAACTCCTGACTCCAAACTAGAGAAAACCGTGGACTATGGACTATCGACCGTGGACTAAAAAAACTACCAACTCCTAACTAATAGCCTCCTTGATCTTTTCCCATACCAAAACAGGCTCGAAGCCCCGGCCAATGGCAAACCGGGCAAGCTTTTGCTTACGCAAATAATCTTTAGCTCCGGTGATGCTGGGGTATTTTTTTACCAACAGCTCCTCCAATGTTTGGTCATAATCTTCGTCTTCGATTTCCTTCATCCCACTGCGGATACAATAATCCGAAATACCTTTTTGCTTGAGGTGTTGGGTAATTTTGATGCGTCCCCATTTTTTGGTGCGAAACTTACTCCCTGCATAAATCTTGGCAAAGCGCTCTTCGTTGATAAAGTTTTCTTCTATCAAATCGCAAATCAGGTTTTCCACATCATCCTGGTAAAGCCCATAGCTATAGAGTTTATCTCTTACCTCTTGCTGAGCGCGCTCCTGATACGCGCAAAAACTACAGATTTTTATAAAAGCTTCTTTCCGAGTCAACGTTAACTAAGTTGTATTTGAATAATTTGATTGTTACGAAGCGCTTGGCATAACAATTCACTTCGTTGAGTTTGCCAAAGCTTGGTTTAACAATGTGGCAATGAAGCCATACAAGGTAATAAAGTGTTAAAAATGAATCTATTAAATAATAAAAAAAAGTGGGCTTTTGCAAGTAGCTGGCTGGGTATTTTGTGGGCTTTAGCAGGGCCTCTGAACCCAATTTGGGCACAAAGTACGTCCACCAAAAACCTGCCTCAACCTCCCAACATGGTGTGGTTACAAGACAGTCTTTTCATAGACAAAACCGAAATGGCCAACCTTCATTGGCAAGAATATTTGCATTATATCAAACAAGGAGTTGCCAAAAACCTCATTACTCCACAGTTTTATGACGACCAAATACCGGATAGCAGCATTTGTCAAACCAAACGGGGTAATTTGGTTACCCATCCAGCGTACCGTTATCATCCCGTAGTAGGAGTGAGCTTTGCCCAAGTGCAGCAATTTTGTAAGTGGCGCTCCGCGGTAGTTACCGAGCTTTATAATCAAGAAAACCCGGCTCCTGCAGGTACACACTGGCAGTTTACTTTTCGCTTGCCTACTTCCGAAGAGTGGGAAAAAGCGGCTTCGGGTGACCTCGATGTAAGCCTATACCCCCATGGCCTTGAGCAATGGTACAAGATAGATTCTAAGGCACCAGTACGTATGCGTCCGCCCGATCCTGTGGCGAATTACCGCGATCATAAGAGTAAAATATTCACGCTCAAAAAAATTACGGATTATGCACCCAATGCTTTGGGGCTATACCACATGATTGGTAATGTAGCCGAAATGACCGCCACCGAAGGCGTTGCCAAAGGAGGGAGTTGGCGGCATCGCAAGGAAACCTGTAAGATTCGTCGCCAACAACGCTACTTCTTGCCTGATAATTGGTTAGGATTTCGCTGTGTTTGCGAAGTAAAGTTGGTAAACACCCCTTACCATAGCACAAGGGATGTATTTTGGTTTAAGTAACATGTTCAAAATAAGTGTCCGATTTGGTCATATGCATGGATTGTTGGACA
>CALDJV010001137.1 GCA_937899305.1 uncultured Cytophagaceae bacterium | reverse complement strand
TTATACAAATTAGAAACATAAATTGGGAAACTTATTTTTGTTTCATCCCTAAAAAGATCAAGCAAATTGCTGAGATGCAAGCCAAGTATAAGAGTGCAGAAAAGGATAAAGAGCTGGCATTGCAACAAAAATCCATTGCCGAAAAGGACAAAGAAATCAGTGATAACCGGGTAAGGCAGCGTACCATTTTAATTGGAATGTTGTTATTGGTATCAGCGGCCTTTTTTATTGTCAGCCGTCAGCGATTGCGTAATCGTAAAAACAAAGAAATATTTGAAACCAATGAGAAACTGATTCAGGAACAACTCAAAAATGCTGAGCAGGATCTGAAGTTTAAGAACAAAGAATTGACTACTTATGCCTTACACATCATTCAGAAAAACAATATTCTGACTGAACTGAAGGATAGCATACAAGAGGCAGTAGGAGAAATGTCAAAAGAAGAAAGTAAAAGATTGAATAAACTAATTCATTTAATCAATTACAGTTTCAATTTGGACCGTGACTGGAAAGACTTCAAAATTGCTTTTGAGCAGGTACACGAAGGCTTTTTTGAGAAATTACAAAAGCATTATCCCACGATAAGCCCCAGCGAAATCCGCCTTTGTGCGCTACTAAGGTTAAATTTTGCTTCCAAAGAAATTGCCGCCATTATGGGTATTTCGCCCGATAGTGTGAAGGTAGCCCGATATCGTTTACGTAAAAAACTAGAGTTGAGCCGAAACGATAGTTTAGTAGACTTTGTTAGGAATATCTAAACCAAAAAAACAGGGTAAATCATACCCTGTTTTTCATTCATATTTAGCTACATATATTCATAGTGTGGATTTTACTGTATTTTTATCTTAGAAGCCTTGTCAACCAAATCAATAAATTCGGCACGATAACCGTTGCGATCACTTCCCTTAGCCGATTTCGCTAGTTTGATTACCGACTCAAAAGTAGCATTCCCTTTGTATTGAGAATTTCGAAGCAGCATTGCAAATGAAGCCACAGCAGCAGAAAAACGGTAATCCTCAGAGGTACTGTTAATAGATTGGTGGTTGGTCTGGACAAAATGAGTACTTTCGATGCCAGTATTTCCATTGGGTTTTTTATATCGCAACCACACTGCCATGATTTGTTGGTTATCGAAACGTGATGCCTTGAAGTGAGCCGGAATTTTAGATTGATCTACCGCTGTTGACTTAGGGGAAGTTCGTAACGCTACTTCATACAAAGCAGTTACCGTGTGCCCAGCACCAATTTCTCCTGCATCCTTGGTATCATCTCTAAAATCTTGATTGGCTAGCAAACGATTTTCATAACCAATCAAACGGTAAGACTTTACCAAAGCAGGGTTAAACTCTACCTGAATTTTTACATCTTTAGCAATGGTAAACAAGGTGCCTTTGAGTTCTTTTCCAAACACTTTATTGGCTTCATTGAGGTTGTCTATATAATAGTAATTGCCATTTCCTTTATCGGCGATGACTTCCATTTTAGAGTCCCGATAGTTGCCCATACCCAAGCCCAATGTGGTGATAAAAATTCCTTCTTTTCGTTTTTCTTCAATTAACTTTTGCATAGCATCATCCGAGGATTCTCCTACATTAAAATCACCATCAGTAGCAAGTATGATACGATTATTACCTTCTTTGATGAGGTTTTCTTTGGCGATTTTATAGGCCAACCTGATGCCTTCTCCTCCCGCAGTAGAGCCTCCTGCATTCAAACGATCCAAGGCTTCTCTAATTTTTCTTTTGTTACCTCCTGAGGTAGACGGTAAAACAAGGCCAGCATTTCCGGCATATACCACTATAGCCACTCGATCTTCTTCTCTCAAATTTTGGATCAAAATTTTAAAAGCTTTTTTCATCAAAGGAAGCTTGTCCGGGGCTTTCATAGAACCCGATACATCTATCAGAAATACCAAATTACTGGGTTGAAGTTTGCGATTGTCTAATTGTTTACCCTGCAAACCAATGTGAACCAAGTGATGCTTGGGGTTCCAAGGACATCGTGCAACTTCTGTATTTACTGAAAACGGGTGCTTAGAATTGGGCTGAGGGTACTTGTATTGAAAATAGTTTACAAATTCTTCAATACGTACCCTGTTGGCGTATGGTAACGTACCTTGGTGGATTGCTTTGCGAGCCAGTGTATAACTAGCATTGTCAACATCTATTGAAAAGGTGGAGAGAGGTTCTGATTTCACCGTTAAAAACTCATTCTCTACCACTTCAGGAACCTCTTTTGGGACGGTTTGAGTAGTATCAAGGGTTGGAGCGTCATCAGGCAAGGGTGCTTCATGATTACGGTCAGCAACACCCTTGGTTTCTTTAATATTCTTTTTTGTATTGGGCTTAGGAGCAAGCGTGTTTTCAGTAGCGGTGCCTCCACCACGATGGTCCCTGTGTTTGGTATAAGCGGTATGACCACTTGTTCCTTCAGAGGCTTGATTACCTTCACAAGCGTTGAGTAAAATGAGGAAAGAAAAGGCAATAGTAAGCCTTATTCCGAATTGTCGGAAAGTCAAAAATTGAGTGTTCATAGTGTTATTAAGTTTTATTTGTGTTCTACAAACCTGGATGTTGGATATAGCATTCAGTGTTCAAGTTGAAAATAATGGTTATACAAGCCTGATTTAGTAATATAAAAGGCTTGCTCGAGTCAGGCCATTTATTTTTATAAAAGTATGCAGGAGCTGATGGTTCGAGTATACAGCATTGAAAATGGTTACTGCTGCTTGCCTAAAATCATTGCCGTGAGTCTTACGAGTATTATGTAGCGAACATGTTCCTCAAAGTAAGGCCAGGGGCAATGATCAATATTACTTTTTCATAGTGTTTCAATTTTTTAAAGTGTCTCTAGATTTGTCACTTTATACTCCAGAAATAAAGAGGTAACCCTCTGAAAAAAAATATATACATTGGGTTACCTTAACATGTTCGCCAAATACTGTGAATTATTATTGGTAAAAAAAAGGGGATTGT
>CALDJV010001136.1 GCA_937899305.1 uncultured Cytophagaceae bacterium | reverse complement strand
CCTAAGTTAACTTTGGTTTTAACAATGTCCTCCGTCATTTTGTAATCATACACAAACAAGTCTTGATCTTTTGCTTGATTTCCTATATAAATTTCGGGAATATTTTCTACTAGCATCTTTATCAAAAGAATTGGTTTTTAAATTTTAGAATGACCTGATGCACTATAAAAAACAATTTATAATAATATAAAGTAGCGACCTTAAAAACCATCAAAAGATGGCCTGGATGCAACTTTTCCGCTATTCGTAGAAGGGCATCGTTAAGCTTTCACGATGATTCTGTTGAATTGAAGAGGCTTCGGCCTTAGGAAAAGGGGATTGGAATGGTGGGCGATTAACAAGCAACCTGGGTTTTCGTTAAATAAATGGCATTGGTTTGAGGGAAGGAGGTGATGGAACCAGCAGTATAGATAAGGGCCTTCAATTATAGGTTGTAGCTCTTGGTAGAGCACTAGCTTCTAATGATATCATTATTCTCCTTCTACTTTAACCCCAATTACCAAGATGTCATCAATTTGCCGCTCTTCGCCTTTCCAATCTATAAAAGCTTCAGTTACTTTTTCTCCTTGTTCAGGAGTAGGTAAGTTATAAATTTCAGAGATCATTGTCTTGAAACGTCGGGTGGTAAACTTGCGACCTTCGGGGCCACCAAATTGATCAGGGTAGCCATCAGAAGTCATATAAAACATATCACCTGGAACCATGTCAATTTCGTGATCCTTGTATTCTCGTTTTTCCTTGTAATGCTTTACACTGCCACCAATTGGTTTTTTATCGCCTTTTACTACATTTACTTCGCCTCCTCGTACAAAATAAAATGGTCGTTGGGCACCAGCGAAAGTCACTTTGCGATTTTTGAAATCAAAACTACACAAAGCCACATCCATTCCATCAGCCGCATTAGTCCCCAAAGAGTGGTAAATTGAGTTTTGTAATTCTTTGAGAATGGTGCCTGGTTGGTAAATGTTTTTTTCATTGACGATGGCATCCAACGACGACTTGCCCAACATAGACATAAAAGCACCTGGAACGCCGTGCCCGGTACAGTCGGCTACTGCCAGCAACACTTTGTCATCTTTGTGCGCCAACCAATGAAAATCGCCACTCACTACATCGCGAGGCATAAATACTTTGAAATAGTTATTACGCAAGAACAAAGACATGTTGTTTTCTTCGGGTAACATGGCTTCTTGAATATTTCGGGCGTAGTTGATACTGTCCCTCATTTCTTTGTTCATGCGTTCCAAGGTCACCTTTTGACCTTCAAGTTCATCTTTTTGTCGCGACACCTCAGCGGTTCTTTCTTTTACTTTGTCTTCCAGGTGTTCGTTGAGCTCTTGTACTTCCAGGGTTTTTTTATACAACTGTTCAGTGCGTTTGTTTACCTGACGTCGTAAAATCAAAGTAATGGCCACAAAAAATAAAGCAATGCCTGCCGCAATGATCAATCCCCACTTGAGATACACAAAGTATGCTCCTCCGGCTTCTTTGCCCAACCAACGGGCTACCGATTGATGATAAACCGAGTTGCGGTTGTTCACCATGCGATCCATCTCTTCATCAATGATTCGCTTGATTTTTTTCGTTTTCTCAGTGCCTTTGGTAAGCGCAAACCGGAGCTCGATGGGGTGAAATACAATGGGACTTCCTTGAACGTTGTATTTTTTTTCGTTGGCGGCCCCATGCAGTACAGCTACCAGACCTGCATCGGCTTCTCCTTTTTGTACTTTGGCCAAGACATCATCGTATGAGCCACATTCAATAAATTTGATAGGGAGTTTGAATTGAGTAGAAGTGTGTTTGAGACCGTGGCTACTTTCATAATAAAAGTCCCCGGCTAGAACGGCAACAGTCTTATCTTTTAGATCAAGTATAGAGCGTATTTTAGAACCTTTTGGAATATAAATTTCACCCCAGTTGGTATATACGGTAGCCTCAGTAAAGTCAAATCTTTTTTCACGTTCTTCGGAGTGACCAATGGCACAAAGTATATCTATTTGTCCCTTTTGTAGTTTGGCTTGGTTTTCAGAGAAAGAGCCATGAACGTATTCAGGTTTCCACTTGTATTTAAGAGCAATATGCTCAATAATATCTTTATAAACTCCTTTTAATTCATTATCAGTATCTTTGAAAATTAAAGGAGCATCTTCATAAGTACCAATGACTACCAAGTTATCTTGAGCCATCGTCACGTTTGATACTGAGAGTATCAAAAGCCAAAAAAAACTCAAAAAACACTTTATTGGTCTCAGCTCTGGGTTAAAACCCTGCACTTTCAGTGCAATACTTTAGTAATGCGAAAAAATCGGGTCTCGTCTGCGAATTTGAGCAACTTGCCCGCATTGCGACACGGGTTGGCTAAAGAGGACTTTCAGTCCGAGCGCAAAACCCCTGTACTTTCAGTGCAGGGTGGTTTAGTTTATTCATAATGCCTTGATTCTTGGCCGAAAAACATTGACGGTGCTTTTCTTTGATGCTTGATTATAAGTTTAAACTTTACAAATTCAATTTGAATGCCAAATAATGCTAAAAAAGGATTCTTTTCATCAAAAGAGAATTTCTTTTTGTAACAATAAAAAGCAAAATAGACTTAAAAAATTTCCATTCAAAATAATATACGCAATCATTTTTGTAAAAGATGGGGTAGGTAAAAATTTAGGCCCTACCAAATAAAAAACACTGACAAAAGAGGGCAAATAAGTATTGTAAATATGCTTGATACAGTATTTGTATTTTGAATAACTCAAATTATCACCCATATTTACGCTCTAGTTCTAATTTTTTCGTTAGACTTGTATGAACCACAAAACTTTGAAAATGATGTAACCAGAGGGGAGATAGATTTAAATAAATGATTTTGCTTTTTTTGCAAAACTTTCGGAACATTAAACTGATTTTTGATACCACAAGCATTTTTTTATCATTAGTGAGCGGTACATTATTTGTCAAGTGTCTCCAAGAATTTTAATAACCT
>CALDJV010001135.1 GCA_937899305.1 uncultured Cytophagaceae bacterium | reverse complement strand
TAATTTTCAATGGATTGATAAAATAATTACTTTCAACCCCTCATTTTGCTATTAATGAAAGCAAATATACAAACATTTACGGATAAACGAGTTGGTCTTGCTAAAATAAATTTGGCAAAATTTACTTTTTTTTTCTTTTTTAATTTCATGAAACCTCAAATAGTCCCGTTTTTCTGGTTTTTGGGATTTTTTTTGCTCAAAAACGTGTCATTTGCCCAACTAAACAACCAAGTGTTTGAAGATTCGCTCTCAATTCGCCCTCAAGAAGCGCATAAACTGTATCTACAGGTTCAAAATTTGAATTTTGTAAAAAATAATGAATACTTCAACGACATCATTCCCGGGCAAACCTTGTTTGGATACCAACTCAAGCCAAGATTGGTATATTTTACCGCTAAAAACGTAAGAGTAGAGGCTGGTTTGTTTGTCTTACGTGATTTTGGCAAAGCACAATTTACGCAATTGGCCCCCGTTTTTTCGGTCAAATTTCAGAAAAAGCATACTTCGCTTACATTGGGTACGCTTCAGGGCAATGTGGCGCATCGTTTGGTAGAACCGATGTACGATTTTGACCGAATGCTGACCAACCGACTAGAAAATGGACTACAAATACTCCATCAGGGGTCAAGATGGCACCTCGATTTGTGGGTCGACTGGCAACAAGCCATCGAAAGGGGAGCTCCACTTCAGGAAGAAATCTTTGGAGGTCTGCATACTTTTTATAAAGTGGTAGACCAACCTTACTTCAAAGTTCAAATTCCCCTGCAATTTACCATACTTCATCAAGGAGGACAAGAGGCTTTTATTGCCAAACCCATTCTCAATACGATGAATTTGGCCACTGGCCTGCAAGCGCAGGTGCTGTTTCATAAAACCGCTTTTGTACAATCTATCAAGTTAGACAATTATGTGTTGGGTTCTCAAGCTGCTGAAGTGACCATTGGACAGCCAGATTTTGATAATGGCCGGGCTTTTTATGGCAACCTCACTTTACAAACCAAATGGGGAGATCTGATGACCAGTCTTTGGTTGGGCGATCGTTTCAACTCGGCTCAAGGTGGAGGATTATATCGCTCTACGGGAGTCAGCGACAAGACCTTTACCGAACGTCATCGAGATTTACTTTTTGTGCGCTACTTGCGTAACTTCAGAATTAGTGAACATACTCGTTTTACAATTCGTGTTGAGCCTAGTTATGATTTCAACAACCAAAAAATAGAAACCTCCGTTGGTTTATATGTACACTTTAATCCGAACTTTTTTTTAAAAACCATCAACTTAGTAACGCGTTCGCAATAACTGCCTCTTTTTCTCTACTGCCTGAGCTGCTGGGTTTCGTTATTTTTTTCGCAATAGCGCTGCTATTGCTGCAAAATTTATCCTGTAAGGAACTCTGAGACCCAACAACTCATGCATATGACCAAATCGGACACTTATTTTGAAAGCGTTACTTAGCAAAACAGCCAGAATAGCCTAGAGCCTTCTACAGGATCAGCGTTTTCAGCGTTTGGTTGATCGCCCATTGCTATGCCTCCCAAAAAAAGAGCCTGTAAATCATAGCAGGAGTCTTTCTAATTGGGCAAAATAGCAGAGTGTGGTCTGCTCAAGTGTCTTCATCTGAAAATGCTCATCCCGTAAAAAATACTAAACTTTGATTATTCTACCGTTCTGCTAATCATCTACCCAACAAGAGCGACGCAATATTTTTATATTGAACAATGTATAACATACCTGACAATTATGAGTAAATTTCACTTACATTCAGACAAGTATCTGGACGCCATTTATGATAAAAGACTAAACCTGGTAGAGTTTTATTGGAAACCAGCTACCATAGATATGACCGAAGCTGAATATCGTATGATTGTAACCGATGTTGTAGATGAGGTGATCGATAATGTACAAAGTGGCTTTTGGAAGGTTCCTAATTGGTTGCTGGATAATCGAAATTTTTTGTTTATCATTTCTCCGAAATTGCAAGAATGGCAGGCTAAAAAGATTTTTCGGCCCTTGGTAAGGATAGGTTGCAAAAAAAGTGCTTTGGTGATGAGTGAAGATGTGGTAAGCCAATTTTCTATTGAACAAACAGTGCAAGAGCATGACCAAGCAAACCTGGTGATGCATTATTTTTTTGATTTGCACCAAGCCAATGTATGGTTGCAGGAAAGATTATAAATTAAGCAAACACAAGGGTGATTGAGGGGTTTTGGTGGATAAAATTGTGAAATAAGGAAAACAAAAGTCCCCCATTTGACAGTTAAATAAACTGAATAAAGTAGCAAATGCTATAGTTTTATTTGACTAAGCAAATCGCAAAACATCAAACTATTTACTTTTTATCCTTTAAATAAAAACA
>CALDJV010001134.1 GCA_937899305.1 uncultured Cytophagaceae bacterium | reverse complement strand
GAATATAAAAGCAGTCGTAATGTCATTTACTATTAATTTGTGGTGGTCTGATAATATAAACATAAATTTACATCATAAGTAAAACTACACCAATAACTTAATCCATTTGACTAATTTTTTGCTGCCATACATCCCAAAAAAATAGTGCGAATAGCGCGGCTATTAGCCAATTTTTTCAGTCGCCTGACAACAAACTATTGTATCAAATTTGGATTAGTTTATTTTTTCCGTTTTACTAAGATTAAAAAACTCCTAAATTCGTTCGTTGTTAGATCATTAGTTTATAGTTTTTCTTATGAAACAATTACAAATCGATAAAAAATCCTGGAACGCCTGCTTGTTCATGATTATTGGGGTATGCTTGTCTGTAAGTACAAAGGGACAGAGCGTGTACGCCCCCATCAACCAAGACTATGCACATTTAGTAAAACGTTATGAAATCAAACATGGGCGTTTTTTGAATCGCCTTCATACCCAGCTTCAACCCTATTCCAGAAAATATATTGCCCTACTGGCCGATAGCCTGAGTGCCAACAACACTGACTTGTCTCGTCAAGATAAGTTTAATCTGATGTACCTTAAAAACGATAACTGGGAGTGGAGCGAATCGGCCGATAATGATGCGAAAAAACCCTTTCTTCGGTATTTTTTAGACAAAAAATCTGACTTTTACCACTATCGTGATGATGATTTTGAAGTACATTTAAACCCGGTACTGGGTGTAGGAGCCAGTTTAGAGCGAGGCGACGCCAGTGCTACCCGCTACCTCAATAGTCGTGGGGCCGAACTCAGAGGGATGATTAGCAAAAAGGTAGGGTTTTATACATTTTTCACTGACAATCAAGCCGTTTTTCCGACTTATGTCAACAATGAAATCACTCGTTTGAATGCCGTACCCAACGAAGGGTTCTACAAACAAGGATTGGGCGAAGAAAAGGTGGATTTTATTACTGCCCGAGGTTACATTACATTCGATGTCATTAAAAACATCAGTTTGCAATTTGGTCACGACAAAAACCAAATCGGCCCCGGATACCGCTCACTGGCCTTGTCTGACTATTCCAACAATTACTTATTCTTGAAGCTCAATACCAATGTTTGGAAAATCAACTATCAAAATATTTTTGGTCAACTCACTGCTGAGGTACTCAATGCTGACGGTTTGCGACCCAAAAAATACTTTGCAACCCATCACCTGAGTGTAAACCTGAGCAAAAATTTTAATATTGGCCTTTTTGAAACCGTGATGTTTGCCCGTAACGATACAGTAAGCACCAATGGCAGCAGCGGAAACTTTGATTTTAATTACCTCAACCCCATCATTTTTTATCGTTCTGCCGAACAGCAACTCGGTAGCCCCGACAATGCCTTGCTCGGAATGGATTTCAAGTGGAACTTTCTCAAGCGGTTTTCTTTGTATGGTCAATTGGTCATCGATGAGTTTGTGATTTCAGAGGTACGCAGTGGCAATGGCTGGTGGGGCAACAAACAAGCCGGGCAAATTGGGCTGACCTACATCGATGTACTTGGGGTAGACAACCTGGACATTCAAGGGGAAGTCAATATTGTGCGTCCTTATATGTACCGTCATAATTTTCGTTATCGCAACTTCACCAACTACAACCAAGCGCTTGCCCATCCCATCGGAGCAAATTTTTACGAGTTTATTGGCATTGCCCGTTACCAACCCATTCCCCGTTTAAATCTCGCTGCCAAAGTTTTATATACCCGTTATGGGGCTGACGCCAACGGTAGTAATTGGGGCAAAGATATCTTTACCAACCAAACTTTTCAACAGGAATTTGGTAATAGAATAGCACAGGGCATCGAAACCAATTTGATTTTTGCCAATTTCAATGCCAGCTATCAATTACGCCACAATATGTTTCTGGATTTACACGCTACCTTCCGGCAAGAGTCCAACGAATTGGCCACCACTCGTAATTTGGTGGGCGGGCTTACCTTTAGATGGAATATCGCCAGAAGAATTTACGAGTTTTAGGGATGGCGTTTTGTTGATCATGAGACAGTAGGTGAAATTCAAAAATAGTAGTATATTTTGGGTCAATAGTCCATAGCATTCAGTCCATAGTCTACAGTCGGTTCGAGTAATTGTACGCTTGGAGAATCATTGTAGATATTGGGTAGTAACCTCAATAAAATAACGGTGGGGAATTTCGTTGCTAGAACCTCAAACGACTTTGATATAAAAAAGAAACAATTTAGTCAAAATACCATTTACTGTACTACTACCATAACAATCTGACAACTGTCAAATAAGTACCTGACCGCAGTGGCATCTTGTTCTAATGCGATCAGGATACATTGGTAGCATCATTATTCACCTGTTTGATCAAGAAACTAAACATTCCTATGAAAACATTTCAATCTACCCTGGTATCTTTATTTATTGGGTTATTTTGCCTATCGGCAAACGCTCAGGATGCCAACCTAAAACAGCTAGAGAATAAACTAAAAACTTTAAAAAATACCGCTCGGAAAGTAGATGTACTCAACAAGCTCGCCGAAAGTTATAAAAATCAGAAAGCCTTCGACAAAGGGCAAAACTACGTTGATCAGTCCATTTCATTGGCAAAAAAAATCAATTACAGTCGGGGGTTGGCCGAGGCTTACCATCAACAAGGGGCTTTGATGGCCAATCGTCAAAAATTTAAAGAAGCACTGGACTATTTTCAACGGGCCCTCTCCTTATTTCAGCAAAACAAAGCAGCTTTGAAAACAGCCATCCTACTCAATAAAATTGGAGGAGTGTATTATTACCAAAAAAAACTTGATCAAGCCATTCGATACATTTCGGCCTCTTCCCAAAAATACGACTCGCTCAAACTTTATAAGGATGCGGTTCAGCTAAAGGCTTACATGGGCATTGTGTATGCCGAAAAAGGGGATTACCCCAATGCGCTCAAATTCTATGATGAGGCCTTGGCCAGCTATCGTAAAAATGACCAAAAAGTAGAAGAGGCCAATATTTTGGTGAATATCGCAGCCATATACCTCAAACAAAAGCAATTTGAACAATCCAACGAGAGGCTCAAACGCTCTCTACAAATCTTTGAGCAGCTAAAAATGCAGCCGCAAAAAGGAAATGTGGCCGAACACCTTGCCGATAACTATACCGAGCTTCAAAACTACGACCAAGCCATTGCCTATTATCAAATGGCCGTGAAGATTTATGATGCTTTCAAAGAAAAAAACCTGGCCATACGGATATACAAACAACTGGCCGCACTCTATTATCGGCAACAAAAATACGAGCAAGCATTGCAGATGAACGAACAAATGGCCAAGCACCTGGAAAGCCAAAAAGCCGAAAAAAGACTCCTCACCGAATGGGCCAATATAGGTATATTGTCTCGAATAGTCGGAAAGTACGACAAAGCCCTGGAGTATTATAATAAATCGCTGGAACTACGAAAAAAATACAATGACAAACCAGCCATTGCCGCCATCAAAGTAAATATTGGAGAGGCATACGCATTGAAAAAAAACGTGGGGGAAAGCATCAAGGCTTACAGTGAGTCGCTCAAAATACGGGAAGAACTCAAAGACACTACCAATATCGTGGCCGTTTTACAGCAATTTGCTCGTTTGTACAGTGAGATCAAAGAACATAGACGTGTAGGAGGTATTTTAGAAAAAGCCTATCAGATTCGCAAGATACAGTTCGACAATGGCCGTTTTCCGGATAAAGATATGTTAGGGCTAATGCGAGACATCTCCAACGCTTACTACAAGGCCGATAAATTTGAAAAGGTGTATTTTTATGAAAATGAGCTGTTGAAAATGCACCAAAAAAGCCAAAACAAAGGTGAGATAGCTCAAACCCTGCTGAACTTGGGCATTTGTGCCGAAAGGTTGGAACGTAATTCGGAGGCCATTGACTTTTATGCCCAAGCCCAACAAAAATTTCAAAATTTAGGCGAAAAAGACGCCAGTGCCAAGGCCTTGTATAACAGTGGCAAACTGTATCAGAAAATGAAAAATGACTTAATGGCCATCAAGCAACTAGAACAGAGTTTGGCCATTCGGGAAACACTGCAAGAAAAAGAAGCCATTAAGATTATTGCCGATGAAATTGGGCACTTGTACCGAGGACGTGAGCGCTACAAAGAAGCTTTGGTGTATTTCAAAAAAGCCGATAACTACGTAGAAAAACCCGAAAACGAAAAGAAAATCCTCCAGAGCATGCTCATCTGTCACTATAACTTAAAGCAATACGAAGAAGCGCTGAAAATCATCAATGAACTCATTCAACTCGAGCCCACCAATGCTGGTTTTCACAATCAAAAGGGATTTGTATTGAGTAAAATGAAAAAGCACCAAGCGGCTGTACAAGCATTCAGCCAAGCGGCTAAATCAGGGGAAATCAGTTACAATTTCAATCGCGCCTGGTCTTACGTTAAATTGAAAGATTACCCGAAGGCCATTGCCGATTATGATACTTGCCTCAACGTAGTACAAAATTTAGCCAAATTGTACGCCTACCGTGGTTTTGCTTATACCAAAGCCAAGCAACTCGAGAAGGCCAAAGCCGACCTCGAAAAAGCAGCCAGTCTGGAAATCAAGGACAACTTTGTTTACATTGGCTGGGCAGCTTACTACTTGGCTCAACCCCAACCGCAGAAAGGCAAAGCACTTGAGTATTTGAAAAAGGCACTCAAGTTTAAGCTGAATGACCCCGAACGAGAAGCACTGGAGGAGGATGAGTTGTTTGCTTCGGTACGAAAAACCAAGGCTTATAAGGACTTGGTAAGAGAATAATGAACTGAAGTGATGCAGCTGTTTTAAAATACGCCATTTAACCCTAGAATTTAGAGGGAGCTAAAAACACGCGTAACATCAGTAATTCATTACCAAAAAACAATGCCTGATGACCGAAAAACACATTGCAATATTGAATTCTGAGAGGGGTCAGGCATTGCAACAACTCATTGTGAGGGTGTGTAAAGGAGTGGGTGATTCATTAGAAATTCTGGATATGATTGCCCAGTTATACGAAGAAACATACTCTAAATACCATAAAGCTCTGGTTTTGGAGACTGATTTGTGGGAACAAATGAAGCAGTTCATCAGGGCTTCGGCCCCCAATGATCAACAACTTGCCCTCCAATATGTCCCTTATTTTGAGCCAGATACTCAGCGAAAATTATGGAAAGAAGCATTTACGGTAAATCTGGAATTCAAAAATTATTTACAACGCATCCAACATATTCGTGAACAATACCTTAGGCATCAAAAGTTTTTGGAAAATGACCATCAAATGAATATCACAATATTGGAATTGGAGCAACAAATAGCCAAAATTGATCGGACTTCCTGGATAAATTGGTTGCTCGTCTACCGTAGAAAAAAAAGAAAAGCGTTGACAATGAAGCATCAGAAACTAATAAACCGTCGCCAACTGAGTGCGCAAATGCAATTCTCAGCTCACGAATTCAAGGCGAGCCTTGAACAACGTGCTTACCATTTATCCCGAAGTTTTCCGCTCATTTTTACTACCAATCTCTAAATCACTTCAAGCATATGGGACAACAACTTTATCTACTTACTTTCTCATTGATCAATATTTTACCTATGGCAGTGAATGCTCAAACCCCATCGTTTTTACAAAGTGTATTGAAGAAGCATCAAGTCCAAATCTGGAAAGCCCAACAACTCAGTCAACTGTTGCTCCAACAAGGAGCCACTTCAGTAGATTGGAAAGTAGAGGTTTGGGAACTGGGTTATGAGGCAAAACTTAAGGTAAACACCTCTGGGCAGGAGGTAATGGAAGTTTATCTGGAATCGTATTTACCTGGCAAATCCACTAAAGTCTATGTCAACCCCCAAACCAAACAAACTACGGTGGCCCAGTTATATGAGGGCATTACTGAAGATGAAAATCAACGGGCCAATCAATGGCTTCGTTATTTTGATGGCAAGGTTTCACTATTGAAAGTAGTCAACCAAATACTGCCACAATGTAATTATCGCCAAACAATCAAAATGACCTTGCAACCTCAGAAAATTCAAATAAATTATATCAACTGGAGAAATGCGCGTTCTATCAAACACAAGAAAAACTATCATATGTTGAAGTTAGAGATTGCCATTGCTCAGGATTTCCCCAAATCTGGCTTAGAAACCTTTCAATTTGGGAAACAGATGCAGGTGGTGTTTTCGGACCACTCTACCCAGCAAAACCGTAGAGAAGGAGAGCGTATTTTAGATAAAATCAAGGCATTGCACCAGGCATTCAATAAGGACTAATACCTTCGACCTTTCCAGACTACTTTGATAGGCAAAAAATAAAACAGCATCATCATCCAAGTAAACAGTAGATGATACAACTCGAACCCAGCCAGGTATTTGAATAGAGATAACCGACCGATGCGTCGGAATAAAACAGCCATCAAACCGCTTTGTAGGGCCAGCTTGGTACTTCCCAGTATTAGAGCCACCCAAGGGGATACAAAAGCCAGGGCAACCACCAATGGCCAGAAACTACTGTGTAAGGCAAAGAACAAGGTAAGAAACCAGGGAGCTTGCAAGGCGCCACTCATCCACCGCTTGCGTTGATGCAGCCAACCTTTTACCGTTTTGATAGGGTGAGAAAACGCCATCACTTTGGGGTGAATGACATTGCGAAAGTCATAACCTTGTTTGACAATGGCCTGAAACAGAGCAAAATCTTCGGTAATAGAAAAAGGAATTTGTTCATAGCCTCCAGTCACTCGATAGGCTTCTGGAAGTATCCCTAAATTGTTACCCATGGCGGTCACGGCAATGCCACGATCGCTCCATATTTTGATGAGCCCCAGGGCATATACCCAATCGATGGCCTGCATTTTGGCAAACCAACCCGTTCCTTGCACCAAGGTAAACCCAGTCACAATACCGACCGACTTGTTTGTTTTACTTTTAGATTGTTGGGCCTGATACATGGCTTGTACCCAATGCGGTGGTACAGCAATATCGGCATCGGTCACCAGCCAAAAAGCGCCTTCGGCCGCTTGAGCTAAATGGGCCAACACATTGGCTTTTCCTTGGGCTCCCCCCAGCTTTTTCGTAATATTGATCAACCGAAAATGAGGTTTATCCGCGATGAAGCCCTGAACAATTTGCTCGGTAGCATCGGTAGATTGGTCATTGCCAATCAGTATTTGTAGGTGGGTTTTGGGATAGTTTAGTTTATCCAGGGCTTGCAAACATCGCAAAATATTTTTGGCTTCGTTACGAGCGGCCACCATAATGGTTACCTTCACCAAAGGTTGGGGCAACTCGTTGGTCAATTGGTCTTGACGGGTAAGTAAGCCCATGAAAAGGAGCAGTTGGAGGAGTAAATAGACTCCTAGAATGGTGAGTAAGGCAAGCAAAATGATCAGATATTATAATTGCCAATGACCTCAAACCCAAACCCCAACTCAGTAAAATGCTGCAAATAACGGGGCAATACCCATTTGAGTTTATCAATGGATTTGACACTGTCGTGAAATACCACAATAGAACCAGCAGTAGTATGGGCAATGGCTTTCTCGAGGCAGCGCTCGGGGCTCAATTGAGCATCAAAGTCATAGGTGAGCACATCCCACATAATCACCTGATAATCAGTCGAAAGTTGTTTCATTTGGTTTTTCCTAATCTTGCCATAAGGAGGGCGAAACAATGGTTTGGAAGTGAGTTCAACTTCTGCTTGTGCTTGCATGATCTGACGGCATTGCCCAATGTTTTCCAGATAAACCCCATCATTGGTTTTCCAACCATTCAAATGATGAAAAGTATGGTTGCCCACTTGGTGCCCCGCGGCAATGACCCGATTATAAATGTCGGGGTGTTTGCGTACATTATCACCCACACAAAAAAAAGTGGCTTTGGCCTTGTATTGCTCAAGTTGATCGAGTACGTATTCGGTCACCTCTGGAATGGGACCGTCATCGAAAGTTAAAAAAATAACTTGCTCTTCAGTATCTACTTTCCAAGTGTATTGGGGGAGTACTTGGCGAACCCACCAAGCCGTTTTATAAAAGCGCATGGATCAAATGTGTCAGGTCAGATCAGTTTTCTAGAGTATCGTGCGAGTCACTTCCCTCCTCTTGGTCACCATTTCTGACATACCTACAAGAAAGCAAAGTAATGTCGTCGCTGTATTGGTTCTCTTGTTTAAACATTTGAATTTCCCGAATGAGGTTGTTATGAATATTGGTCACACTCAAGTCATTATTATGCTTCACAAAATCCATCAAGCGATCAATTCCAAACTCTTCTCCTTCAGGGTTGGTCGTTTCAGTTATTCCGTCGGTGTAGCAAAACAATAAAAACGCTTCGACATCCTCGACTACCTTTTGATTGATAAAGGGCAAGGGATCAAATATACCCAAAATAGTAGTGCCACTGTGCAATTGCTCGGCCTTGCCATTGTAAAACAAAAACGCGGGGTTGTGTCCAGCATTGATGTAATGAAAGGTTCGCTCGGTTCGGTTGAACAAACCAATGAAAAAGGTAATAAAGTGATCTCCTTGGGCATTTTCCCAAATCAAACTATTCAACTCAGAAATGATCTGTTCTAGATTGTTGGTTTGTCGAGTCAGCGTTCGAAGCGAAGCCTGGAAGTTAGACATCAACAAAGCCGCTGGCACCCCTTTGCCCGATACATCGGCAATACACAAAACAAATTCATCTTCTGAGATGGGGATGTAATCATAGTAGTCTCCTCCCACAATTTGATGGGGGAAATAAGTAGCCTCGATCTGTAAGGTATTGGTCTTAGGCAGGGTTTTGGGAAACAACATCGACTGTACCTGTTTGGCAATGTCCAGCTCTTTTTGGAAAGTTTCCTGTTTGATTTGTTTCCGTACCAGTTTTTTGTTCTCAATGGCCACAATGATGATGTTACTCAACGTTTGAACAAAACGGGTATCTACATCATTAAGCTCTGAATCGCTCTCGTTGGAATCCAAAAACACGTAGGCCAGTACCTTGTCTTTGTGAAATACCGGGATGATGACATCAAACTCAAGAAAAGCATCGGACGAAAAATTGACGTACTCTACCGGGGAAATATCACGAATTTCGGACAGCACGTCCGCTTCTAGTTCAATACTGGAAAAATCCAGATTGGTACCAAAGTCTACCTTACAATACCATTGACTGTCGTCATCTTCGTACACATACAAGGCCAGTTTTTCTACCTGTAAATTACCCTGCAAAGTAAACTTATACATCTTGTACAAAGAATCTTCCGGTGCATTGTTATTGATTACCTGAGTAATTTCAAGAATAGAATTCAGCTCTAGTTCAATCAAATGATATTTCTTCTGATACATACTCACCGAGTTATCGTTTTAGGATCGAAAGCGTCACGTAGACCATTACCAGACAAATTAAAAGCCAATACCATCAAACTAATGCAAAAGCTTGGGAAAAATACCAAATAAAATCCTCCGGGGGTAGTCATTAGGCGAAAGCCATCAGCTACCATAATCCCCCAAGAAGGCATTGGAGGGGCTACCCCTAGCCCTAAAAAGCTCAAGCCCGCCTCAATTAAAATAGCTGAAGCAAAATTAGAGGTAATGATCACAATTAATGGACCAATGATATTGGGCCAAATATGCACTCGGATGATGCGTAAACTTGTCATACCAAGTGCCTTGGCAGCTTCTATGTATAGTTTTTCTTTTACCGAAAAAATTTGCCCTCGTACTACTCGAGCAATTTCTACCCAGGTGGTTAGTCCTACTGCCACAAAAGCCACCCATATACCCCGACTGTTCAAAGCAAGGCTAATGGCAATGACCAACATAATTCCTGGAATGGACCAAACCACGGTCATGAACCACATGATGACACTGTCTACCATTCCACCAAAAAATCCCGCCAGCGATCCTAAAGTAAGCCCTACCATCAGTGAAATGACCACCGACACAAAGCCAATACCCAGCGAAATTCGCACTCCATACAGCAAACGACTCAACATGTCGCGCCCGGTATGGTCGGTTCCCAAAAGGTAAGAACGGTACTCTAAATTTTCGGTCTTGAAGGTATTGATCAATTCAGAAACGGTGGTAGCACGGGGTTGCTCGTTTAGGTTATAATAGGTAATTCTATTACCCGAAACTTTGACATCTTTAGCCGTAGAAATGCTATGTACTACATCTACCAGCTTTATCTGGCTTTCGGTTTCGGCGTTCCCAAACTGACGATAATAAAGATCGATGCCATCGATGCGATAAGGAGGGATAACTTGGGCTTGTTTGAAAACTTGATCAAAGTATTGATCTGCATTGGCTTTTCCAATGACTCGACGAAGCATGTCATAAAAATCTGCTTTGGGGCGAACGAAAGCAGTCAACTTGGGTTTGTTTCTCAAACTATCAATCAGATTTGCCGGGAATTTTTGAGATTCAAGCGCTTGAATACCTTCATCAAGCAAACAATAAGAAGTATCGGCCAGTGGTTTGATACGGTATTTGCTTTCTTGCCCATTGATCAAGCGATAAAAGAAGCCATGGGTTTTGATATCACGGTCTTTGCGGATTTTAAGCATCCTTACCCTAAATCCAGGGGGTTGTTGTTTGATTTGATCTACCCGATCGTTGGCATAGGGCGTATTATCTGGCATGATAGAGTAGCCCAACAAAGCAATGACAAGCGAAATACCAATGACTACCATCCCAAATACAGCTGGGGTATTGGCAAAGAGCCTCCGCTTTACATAGTAAAAAGGGGTCCTTATTTGTTTTTGGTTCCCTTTTCCCTGGTGCCTTTTTTTATTTTTTTGTTTCTTCTTTGCCATAATCTTGCAAAAAACTGCCAGATAACATCAACTGTCTCAGCCAATTCCTAAGTATGTTTTCTTCCCTTCCATTCATATGCACTCTTGCGCTGGGCAAGTAAACCAAAAAAGATTACATATAATGGGTAAAAAATCTGTACCACAGGGATCCACCAAATCAAGGAGTATTGATGAAAATAACTGAGGATCAGAGTTAAAAATATGAATTCTACACTATTCTTGATCAACAATTGAGTCAAAAACGTAGTGAATGCATAGTTGCCAAAAATGTTCATCAAAAAAGCGAACAATAAACCAAAATTACAAAGAAAGATAAAAAAAGCGAGCATTTTGACCTTATAATCCCGGTAAAAGCTCCATTTACTGGCCCAACGTTTCCGTTGATGAAAAAATTTCTTGAGGCTTGACACCGGAGCTGTGGTTACTACGCTTTGGGCTTGTTTGATAAAATGAATGTCCTGAGGATATTTCTGGGCGATTTTATGCATCAAAAACTCGTCATCTCCCGAAGCAACATGTTCATTTCCCTGAAATCCACCGACTGCCTCAAAAGCTGCTTGGGTATAAGATAAATTGGCCCCATTGCACATATTGGGAAAACCCATTTGCAAAGAAGCAGCTCCGGATCCAATCAAACTGGCAAACTCTACCACTTGTATTTGACCAAATATCCCCTTGGCAGGGGCAAAAGTAACTCCCCCACTGATCAATTGGCCCTGATTGGCTTGATAAAATCGTAAATATAACTCTAGCCATTGCGGCTTTACCCGACAATCCCCGTCGGTAGTGACAATGTATTGCCCTCGAGCTTGTGCAATGGCTTTGGTAATGCCTGCTTTTTTGGGCGAATGGGTAAACTCATCCGAAGCAAGGTGCAACAAATGCAGGTGGTAATCGGCCTTGGATTGATAGGCTTGCACTAACTCCACGGTAGCGTCGGTAGAATGATCATTAACGACAAATACCTCAAACAAATGAGGGGATAAGGTTTGAGCTGACAAGTCGCGAAGTAGGGCTTCTATATTTTCGGCTTCATTGCGCACAACTATTACTACTGATAATTGGCATTGGCTCATATTTTTAGCATTTTTGAGTAATTCAGGCTGAAATCGTGGAATTTTGAGCCAACCAATCATCAAAAAAAGGGTAAAAAGCGCGTACAGTATTGTAATAATAGTAATAGAGAGTTCCACAGTTTTTTTTGAGGAACAAGATACAAGTTCATATGGAGAAAAAAGAGTTAGACAAAAAAGAGTTAAACAAAAAAGAAGGCGAAAAAATCATCATGGGCATCGACCCTGGCACCCAAGTGATGGGCTATGGTTTGATTCAAGTACAGGGCAAAAAACTGAGTGTGGTACAATACGGGGTCATCCACCTGGCCAAATACAGCAATCACGCCCTAAAACTCAAAAAAATATTTGAGCGGGTAAGTCAACTAGTAGAAACCTACGCCCCCGACGAAATGGCCCTGGAAGCTCCTTTTATGGGTAAAAATGTACAAGCAGCTTTGAAACTTGGTCGAGCCCAGGGAGTAGCAATGTCGGCTGCTCTAGTGCGGCAAATCCCTATTTCTGAATATACTCCTCGAAAGATCAAACAATCGGTCACTGGCAACGGAAGTGCTTCCAAAGAACAAGTGGCCAAGTTGCTGGAAAAACAATTGAACTTTCAATTTCACGAAAACGATCCATTGGATGCCAGTGATGCGCTGGGAGTAGCCTTGTGTCATTATTTCCAAGGCAAAGGGGGCAATATGAATAAAGCCAAGAGCTGGGGAGATTTTTTGAAGAATAATCCAGGTAGAATTGCAGGTAAATAACCGTCTTGTTTTATAATCAATGATCGTTTGTGATGAGTACTGGTACCCAACAAAACCTATTAAAATTACTCCGTTCTACTGATGAAAAATCCGTAGCAGTAGGTCTCGCCATTCACCAAGCCACCCCTACCCCAAAAAGCACTGCTGCCCTGGTTCATTATCAAGAACTGTATGAAGCCTGTTTCAAAGTTTCTTTACATAGTTTAGAGGCTCAACATTTAGTAGCATTGAATGCGGTTTCTTTAGACATTAGCAATCAGCAATTGGAGCATTTACCTTCAAAAATTGGTTGGTTAAATCATTTAGAAATATTGTCCGCACACAGCAACCGACTTACCCAATTACCTCCAGAAATAGGGCAGCTCACCCATTTGCAAAACTTGTCTCTGGGCCACAATCAACTTACTCACTTACCCAAGGAGCTGCAACAACTTACCAGATTAAATGGAATATCTCTTGGAAACAATCAGTTTGAGCAATTCCCTCAAGAAATAACGACACTCCATAGTTTGTTTATGCTTGATCTAACAGATAATCAAATTACTCAATTGCCTGAGGAAGTGAGACAATTGACCCAGTTGCAAGGTTTGAATCTGGAAAATAACCAGCTGACTCATTTACCCAAAGAAATTGGCACATTAAAACACTTGAAAGTGCTGTTTTTACGAGGAAACAAACTCACAGGTCTACCTGAAGAAATACAACACCTTACCCAACTTGCCTATATGACGGTGAAAGATAATGCAATCACTGAAGCGCAACGAGCAATTATTCAAGGTTGGCTACCAAATTGTGACATTGAATGGTGAAATGTATTCTAAGTAATCCGTAAAAAATAAAGTTTCGTTTTGACTTCAAGTTTAGATCTCGTTTTTGTCCACAGTCAACGGTCCATAGTCCACAGACGAAGGTTTTGAGCAAGATTCTTATGTCTCTAACTTGTTGAAATCGAAAGATTATTTTTTCAACTTTATCTATTATTGCGAAATATCTATTAGTCAAAAAACAATGAGTGAACTGGCTCAACAATTAATTGAAGAGAATCTTCGGACGAAAGCCCCCACATTGGAGCTGGGTTTTTGTGGCTTGGATGGCACCGAATCTGAGTTATACGCGCTTTTGAAGGATGCAAACCACCTCAAAACCCTGATTTTATCGCAGGCTTGGTTTTCTTACGACTATCACACCACGCTTTTTACCCTAAAAAAAAGTGCGAATAATGGCTATTGGAACGCTTTCAAACAATTGCCTGATTTTTTACCTTCTTCTATAGAACAACTCATCACCACTGGATACCCCATCCCGTTAATGAGTGAGTTCCATGATGTTACTCCACTAGAGGCGCTTTCTAATTTACGTTATTTGGACTTAAGTAAGAATTATCGAATTAGAAATGGGAATGGTCTTCAGAAACTTCGCCATTTAAAATACCTCAATATAGAACATACCAACATCGAGGACTTTTCTGAACTCAAAACTTTAAAATACCTTGATTTTTTGAGTATTGGCTCTAATAGTGAACCTCAAATACCAGGAACTGACCTTCAACCTTTGACCAACTTGAAGTACCTTTCGCTTCTGGGTACGGTGACCCAACCCCAAATCCTTCTCAAATCATTGACTCAGCTCAGAAGACTCGATTGGCACAAGGCGGATTTATCTGATTTTTCATTTATTAAAAACGTACCACAACTCACTCATTTAAGCATTGTGTCGTCAGATATCGCCAAAACAAATCTAGACTGGGTAGCCCAGTTACCTCATTTACAATACCTTAGTTTCGCTGACAATGAGCTTACCAGTATCGCGCCTTTTACCCAGCTTAAAGACCTCAAAGGAGTAGATCTGAGTCATAACCCAATACAAGACTTCAGCTTGATGGAAAATTTTAAAAACCTGGAGTATCTTCGTTTGAGTGCCTGTAAGATGAGTGATGTAAACGGCCTATCGGGATTGACTCAACTCCAGTATTTGGATTTGAGTGACAACCCCATTGAAGATATTTCGCCTCTCCAAAACCTATCTCAACTCACTGAACTTAAATTATACAATAACCGCCTCGAGGATATTGGTCCACTTCGCTCACTTACTCGTTTGCAATCATTATCGTTGGCCAGAAACGAATACCTGAACGATATATCACCACTGAAAGGCTTGACAAAATTAGAAGACTTGGACCTTTCTAACAACTACATTGCAGATGCCCAATACTTGGGTCAATTGACTGAATTACAAAATGTGATGATCAACTGGAATCAAATCCGCGATATTGATTTTGTGAAGCATTTGCCTAAGTTAACCCACTTGAACCTCCGAAATAACCAAATCGAGGACATATCACCAGTACGACATTTAAAAAACCTCCGGGCCCTTACCCTGGAAAATAATCCGGTGCAAGACCTGCAAGTGATAAAAAATTTACCTCAATTAAAATCTCTAGATTTGACCGGAATCACCATCCAAAATTTTGATATTTTGAAGCCACTCACTCACCTCTGTAACATTGACTTTGCCATCAGCAAACAAGTTGCCCCACCCACTTGGCTGGCTACGTACAAAATAACCTCTGGGCCAAATAAATTAATGCATTGCCGAGGTTTACCTGATTTGCCAGAATTGACTAAAATTTGGCAATTTTTCACTTCTAGCGATGAAGCCAATCAAAAGCTGGGCGTTCATTTAGCACAATCTCAACAATGGGCCCCTGAAGAAATTAAAATGTATCAGGATTTGGCCTCGCAAGCAAAATAGTGTTAATAAACATCAATCAATACTTCACTTATGGACATTACCTACCAATACAACGAATCATCGGCCATTACCAAGAAAAAAGATCAGAGCGAACTGTTTTTGGCCCACTATAACGAGGACTTTCAGGAAAAAGAAGTGCCTTGTTTCTTTTGGGGAAAATTAAACCAACCTTACCTCATTGCCCGTAGCTTGCTGACCCTCTCTAAAGTGGTAGCGGCCAACTTTATGCCCAATAGCAGTGCGCTCCGCGACCCGGTCATTACGGCAGGAGGACAAAAATTAAGATTAGAGGCCTTTTCTTCCTGTTGTAGTGCGTATGGCAAGGTAGATCTATTGCCTGAAGCATTGGATGGGGAGTTTCTGCAGCAGGGCACTACCAATGTTGACTTCAATACTGAAATGATTGCGGCTTTGAGTAAAATCAATACAGGCGAAAATGTCTTTTTTTCTATTGGCAAAAAAGAATTTGTGATGCAAAAGGCAGATCAAAAAGTGGTAGAAAAAAAAGTAACACTCCCACTACGATGGATCAAAGGAATGGCCACCGTACAACTCCTAAGTGCCGAAATGCAGGAGGCGGCCATTTTAGATAAATTGCAAATACAACTCCTTTTTAGGGCCATTCCCAAGGGAGATGCCAAAGAAGACTATTATTTGAGTTTTCGGGGTAAAAAACCCTTTTTATCTCCCATTAAAAGCAAAGCAAGCATTTGCATTGGGGGTATTCACCGTTTGCGATTGGCCGAAACCATGCTTCCATTGACCAAAAAACTTGTCATTTATACTTCTCCCACCGAAAATGCAACTGCTTTTCAGTTTGACCTTGCGACTGATGTTTCGAAAGCCTTTTCGGGGGTACGTTTTACGCTCTTGCTTTCACGTAGTTTTTGGCGAGGCTTTTCGGGAGAAGGCAATGCCCTGGAAAATTTAGTAGAGGATATTCCGAAAGCGTGGATGCAAAAACTCAATACCTACGCTCAGATGAATGAAGAGTTTACCACCGAAGATCCTTGGTTGAAAACCTTATCTGATTATGATTTTAAAAATGTGGCTACCCGCCTCTCAGCAATGGGTTTGTTGGGATATGACTTGGCACAGCAGGCTTACTACTACCGCAAGCTTCCTTTCAAGATGAGCCGGGTAGAAAGCCTGAACCCTCGATATAAAAATGCCCTGACGATCATCAAAAAAGGGCAATATGAGTGGGTAGATCATTCCAAAGAACGCACCGAAACTCGAATCAGGGGAAGTGGCGTATTTCATAAAGTGGTGATTACACCTGATAAAGCCTCTTGTACCTGTACTTGGTATGCAAGCCACGGAACTAGTCGTGGAGATTGTAAGCACATATTGGCCACAAAAATACTCAAAAACCACAGCGAAAAAGAATTGAATCAATTATTACAAGAACTGGAATTATGAACACCATTTGCAAAGAGTTTGACCTACGTTTACAACAAGAAAAGGTAGCTGGTACCTGTCAATGGTTTCAAAGTCATTACACTCACCACGACTACGAAGACATCAAGGCTTTTGCTGAATATGCTCAAGGGCTGTCTACTGACCAATTTACCCCAAAACAACATCTCATTCTCAATTTATCTTTGAGTTTTCAAATGAGTATTACCCGACTTCAGGAGCTGGTGACTTCTTTGCATCAGTTAGACGACGAAGACATTGCAGAGCTAATGATTCACTATGATTTGGAAAAACCAGCGCAACGCTACCAAGAGATCAAGGCAGCCATTGCGGCTCCGACTAGCTATCTGACCCGAATTCCTTATAAGGTCATCCGTGAACTGCACGAACGAGGTAAAGTTCCTTTTGATCGACAAATTTTTGCCGCTTGCCTCATTCGTTTCAATGTATGGGGGCGTACTAATTATCAAGCCAAATTGCCCAACAAAGCCCAACAAAATTTTGATGATTTCTTTCCTAAGGATGACTTTACCCTTGATATTTTAATGGCCGTATTTGAAATGGAGCTAGGGGTAGAAGGCACTTTTTATGTAGAAGAAGAGTTTACCATTTCGGCAGTAATTATTGAGCTGGTCAACCAAAATTACATCTCTCGAACCACCATTCAACAAAAGTTGTTGGATGCTTTTAACAATCCTACCCT
Organism: uncultured Cytophagaceae bacterium; assembly: GCA_937899305.1. GTDB lineage: Bacteria > Bacteroidota > Bacteroidia > Cytophagales > Microscillaceae > Microscilla. The sequence goes on along the minus strand of CALDJV010001134.1, from coordinate 7,476 downwards.
GAAGCAAAATACCCATGGGTGGGTCAAAAATATTTACCGGGATTTGGCGTTTACCGTGGAAGAAAACATTGCTTGCCAAGATCAGTTGATTCAAATGATGTACAATAGTCGCAATCTATTGGTGAACTTTGGATTGCAACTATTGAAAAAAATGGCCAGCCACTCGAAGTTCAATTGGACGCTTTTCATCAATGCTTTGGAGGGCATTGTTTATACCGAAAAACTAAATGGAGGGTTAAAAACTGCTTGTAAAATATTGTACAAGGGGATCAAAAAAAAACCAGCTTTGGCAGAATCAGGCTGTGTTCAATTGGCTCCTATTTTTTTGCAAGAAGACAACGCGGTACAAATGGCCGCCACCGAATGTTTTGAGTTATTAGAGGTTCCCAATGAACAAGTAAAGTCGGCCTTGCTTCCTTTTGTAGATACCATGCACTCGGAAGTAAAACAGGCATTGAGCAATTTACTTGGGGAGGATGCGGTCGATTCAACCCATTATGCGCAGTATGCACCACAGCATTACACGCCTACCTCTTGCACCGATGAAGGTAAACTGGTGTATATCCAAGAAGAAGACGAGTTTATTTTCTTAGCATCTCGGGTGCTCAAGAGCAATGATGCCTTGGACTACGAATTGTTTCTGGAAGCCATCTTGCGCTACAATCATTTGAAAGATACTCATCCCAAGGCATTGAAGCCTGCCCTCAAACAAGCCAAAAAAATAGCCGAAGATGGCTACCTTGACATTACAGCTCGTGTAGGAGTACACCATATTATGGCAGCCAAACTCATTTGTATGTGGTTGTCTGATACGCCCAGCACTATAGCTGATGAAATCAAAAGGTGGGAAGAAAAAGTACGAAAAGAAGATCGTTATCAATATACTGCCAATCGCTGGTTTGGCCTTTTCAGCCGATTTGGACGGATCAGCTATCTAGTCGATCAGCTCCAAGCACAAAATCCCCTTCCCTTGCTAAGCACTCCCACGCATCAACAGTTTGAGATTGATCCTACGCTATTTTTTAAACGTTTGGCCCAATACCAAAACGCGAAACAAGCCCCCAATGAAACGGATTTTTGCATTGCATTGTGCCGTTTGAATCGCTGGATGGCTTTCGATAAAAGTAACTTGAATACTGAAACCGAATACGATGCTATTCTTGCTTACTTGTTGGACGAAAAAGCGGTATTTGACTCCAAGAAAATAGCCGACCTCGATTCCATTTGGTTTGTGGCTTATCTACTCAAAAATCCGGAACAAAGCATTGGTAAACTACTTCAAAAGCATCGTAAGGAAAATTGGAGAGAAGTTGCCCCCACCTGGGACTGGGACATCACCCAAAAATCTCGGGATAATGGATACAGTTGGGTGCTTCTGAACCTTGGTTTTGAGCAAGAAACCATCCACGAAATTGACGCTTCCCAAAACAGTTATTTTGAGCATCATTTGAGCAATCCTGAATTTATGATAGCCGATGTCAGTCACTGGTTTTCAAGGGATCGTTTTTTACCGGAACCTTTGTACATGAACTTCATTTTAACCGCATACCGATGGAATTTTTATAATCTAGAGGCCAGTGAGTCGAAGTCGGTACTCGAAATCGTAAAATACAACGCCCAACACCCCGTCCCATTGGAGAAAGCTGGTTATCTTTTTCTTACCATGAGCCTCTTATGCTCTCAAACCACCCTGCGGGCCGCAGCTTTCTACTGGTTGTCTTTGCTCGTTGAGCATCAGTATTTAGATCTAAAGGAATTTACAATGGCAGTATCAAAAATTGCGGTCAGTGAATATCACCCTGTCCCGATTCCAAGGTTGATAGAACAATTTGACCGTTTGGCCGCGCTACAAGGGACGTATACTGATGTGTTGCATCAAACGGTGGAGGCCTGTTTATTAAAAGTAGATATCGATCGTTTGCCCAAGAGTTTTGGCAAGGTATTGCATCATTATTATGAGGTGTTGCAAATCGTTGATCAGAATATCCCTCAACATATAAGACAAAAGTTGGAGCAAATGCAACAGGTAAATTCGGTAAAAAAAGAGGTTAAAAAGCTATTGGTAATTGGTAAAAAATAAAGTTTTATATAGTCGATGGTCCATAGTCCACAGTTTCTTTAGTTAGTAGTTGGTAGTCAATAGTCCACAGACGAAGGCTTTGAGCAAGATTCTTATTTTTCTAACTTGTTAAAATCGAAAGGTTATTTTTTCAACTTTGTTAAGTAAATAAATGACATTGTTATATGGCTCAAAGACTTCATAATCTACGAAGCAATTGAGCCATATTGTAGTTATCTATAACCCATACTCTGACAACAAATACACCAATGCAGCCATGGTAGCAGCGCCTAGCTGTAGTTCCCGAGGATGTACCTTGTCAAAGGTATCAATCTCGGTATGGTGAAAGTCGAAATAGCGTTGACTATCGGGACGCAAGCTCATGATGGTGACATCTTGGGTACGTAGTGGACCAATATCGGCGCCTCCTCCCCCATTGGTAATGGTTACTCCAAATGGAAGGAACAATTTTTCCCACTTTTTGATTTTGGTATACCCTCCAAAATCATTATTCACGCCAAGGTTGCGAGGACTAAATCCGCCCGAGTCAGATTCTAGTGCCGCAATGTGCTTTTCCTTATTTTCGGCGGCCAGTTCAGCATACTTTCGGCCGCCTCGCAAGCCGTTTTCTTCGTTCATAAACATGACCGCTCGAATGGTACGCTTGGGGCGAATGCCTGCCGCTTTGATCAGCCGCAATACGTCCATAGATTGTACTGCGCCAGCTCCGTCGTCATGGGCTCCATCGCCTGTATCCCAAGAATCGAGGTGCCCTCCCACTACAATGATTTCATCGGGGTATTGAGATCCTTTGATTTCTCCTATCACATTGTAAGATTTTTTGTCTTTGAGTTTTTTGCAGGTAGTTCGAAAATAGAACTTCAATTGGTCATCGTTTTTGAGCAAACCACTCAACAACTCGGCTCCTTTGGTGCTAATGGCCACGGCTGGAATCTTTCGAACATTGAGTTGATAACGCATATTTCCAGTGTGAGGGTGGTCGTCGATGCGCCCGGTCATAGAACGTACCACCACGCCTACTGCACCAAGTTTGGCTGCTTCGGAAGCACCTGCGCTCCGTTGATTGACTGCTCCACCATAAGCCCGAAAAGTTTGGATCAAGGTATTGTCGAAGGGGCGATTGTAAAACACAATCTTACCTTTTACTTTAGCAGCCCCCAATGCCCGCAGTTCATCAAAGTTTTTGACTTCTACCACCCCGGCCACCAGTCCTTGAGGGCCAGTACCAATGGAATTGCCCAAGGCACATACTCGCACTGCTTGAGAGCCGATTTGTTTGGAGTTGACAATTTTTCCTATCTCCTGGTCGCCACGTACCCAATGGGGTACCATGACTTCTTGCAAAAATACCCGGTCTACTCCCAAGGTATCCATTACTTGTCGGGTAAACTCTACTGCCGCCGCCGCTTGGGGAGATCCTGATAGCCTGCCTCCAATTTTATTACACAAAAAATCCAGCCATTCATATGCCTTCTGGTCAGTAAGCGACAGGTTATAAATTTTTCGAATGATTTTTTCGTCCTTGGAACGTTTCTTTTGCGCTTGCACTTGTCCTTGGGTCATTAGGCCACAGCACAAAATCCAAGCAATCCACACTCTAAAGCAAGTAAAGTAGTTTTTTTTCATTGATATGAATGAGTTAAACGAAGCCAGATGGTTGGTAAGTGATGCCTACACATCACAAGGTGGCTCCAAAGTTTGAAGATGAGAAAAGCCAATAAGATTTTTATTACTATTGAGGTTTCACTACTACTGCATTTTCCAAACGATACATCAAATGATCTACATCTTTGGCGTTTAGCAATAGTTTTCCTCTTAGTACAATGGGCTTATCACTGTATTTAATTTTCCGCTTTGCAGTGACCTCCATGACAGTTTCAGGTCCCGATGCCCCACAAAAGTAGCATAAATTATAGGGCAAAGCCGACAGAATAAAAAACCCTTGTTTGGTGTACGCCTCAATAGGAAGCAAATAACCTTTTACTGTGATGATTTTGCCGTGCAGGGCCTTGACCTTATTTCCAAATATAGGTACATCTACTTCATATTTTTTGGTCGCATCATATTGCGTTTTAATTTTTACGTCTTTGAGGGTTTTCCAGATGGCATACGGTTTTTTTTGGGCAAATAAGTAGCCACTCCATATCAGGAAAATTACAGTTAGACATTTTTTCATGTTTTTTTAAGAAATGACGTGTAATATTTAACATCAACTCATTGATGAGTCATTTGGTTCAGTAGCTTACAGAAGTCACTTAACCTTTCATATTCTGACAATCAACTATCAATATTATTTGAATTCATGTAAGATAATCTTCTATTTTTTCGTTTTAGTGCATGTTTAGCAACAAAATTGCTGAATTTACAAACTTATGACCTTTTTAGGAAAAATTTAATAATACCAATGAAGAAACAGTGGTGGATACTTGGGCTTGTATTAGGGTTGGGCTTATGCCATATCACCCCAGGAATGGCTCAAAACAAGAGGGTAAGATATATTCAGGATTTGTACTATTATGTCCAAAATAAAATTTCAAAAGAACAGTATTATCTCAACGAATATAGGCTAAACTCTACTGGCAAGAAGCTACCCCAAAAAGGGGAATATAAAAAACTGGAACGGTATTTTTACAGCTTCAGTGGCAAATCCCAACCCACTATTCGCACCATCAACATCAAAAGTGAGGATGGTACTCAAACTCAATATCAGGAATTTTTATATGATTTGGATGGACAGCTGATTTTCTATTACGAAAACCAAAATGATCCTCAAAAAAAATATCGCGACTTGTCGGTATATTTTCATAAAGGGGAGGTCATTCATATCATTCAGGATAAAACTTGCGGAAGCAAGCATTTCGGCAGATTTACTCAAAAAAGCCTGGAAAAAAGGAGAATACTATCACGAAAAGTTTAACGAACAGATCAAGGCGCATACCAAGGAATAGTTCCTGAAAATAGCTTGATTATTTCAATTCTCTGATTGTTTACCGTATTATGGTCTCTCTTTGGGGAGCTTACTACGCTCGGTTGAAGAAGTGAGTGGACACTCTCAATCACTCATTCAAAGTCTGATTTCCTTCGTTATTCAAAATTCATTTCCAGAAATTGGACTTCACTTAGGGATGAGAAATTAATTACCTTCCTAACTTCAAAAATGGGCATTCAAAACTGTGTCCATTTTTTTAACCCAAAATATCTTTTGTCTTGGGTAAATTTACAGGCTTAGTAATCAGTCAGGTTTTGAGGTAAAATAACGATTCGCTATCCTCAACATCCGTTCATTTTTTTCTTCAGCTAAAAAAACGAACCAAAAAAAGCCGCCGCTGTAGTTTATTGTGCTAAAATTTATTGCATTACGCCTAAAATGCTCAAACATTCCCTCGTTCCTCGCTCAGTGATCATTTTTTTACGGCTTCATTCCACAAATTTCTTAACGCCAACAAACTAAAGCGAAAAGAAAGTTCTAATTATTCAAGTACTATTTATCATTGATAAGATGAACTTAAATACAGGTTTTAGCAACTAAAAATTAGGGCTCAGTTTTGAAAAAATAGCTTTATCACTTTTAGAATAAACAACAAGGATGGAGGCCAAAAAATTAAATTGAATAAGTTATTTTTGTTTCGTCCCATAATAACATCGTCTGATAGGAAGGCCTAAGAAAGTATTGTAGGGTCTTAGCATAGCGAGACCCTACAAGAAATGACTTTTGATGCATTTTATAGTGCTTGCAAAAACAATCTCTAACGACGATTTACAATCACTCGGATGGTTTTGGTGGCCTTGTTTGATAGATCAGTAATGACCATAAGATAAGCCCCGTTTTTTACTTTTGCCGGAATGCCCCACTCGCTTTGGCTTCGGTTCATTGTAAAATTGGCTACGCTTTGCCCGGTAGAAACCTGAATCAAATTTACGGCTACTTGTTTGGTAGATGCAGGCAGGCTAATCTTGATTTTTTCGCTCGCTGGGTTGGGGTAAACTTCAGCCTCCATCACTGGCTGACCATTGCCAATGACAACCTCTTGACTGGTCGTTCGCGAGTAAGTACAAACATACTCTTCCATTGAAATTTCATCAACGCCCACTTCCAAAGTAGTGCTGTGGCCCATTGTAGGGTAAATCCATAGTTGACTGTAATTACGATCAGCCGTAAAAGAAACCGTTTGTTGAGTCCAATCTGTAAAATTGAGTTGGCCATTGTATATCGTTTGAGAACCGCCCACAAAAGGAATCAAAGGGAAAGTTTGAGAGGGCACGCCATAAGCCGCTTTGATAAATAGTTGGGCGCTATGGGTTGTATTTCCTTTTACCCAAAAAGTAATGTTGTATTGTCGTCCTTTCACAAAACTTACCCTTCTCACAATGCCTTCAGTAAATCGGTTGTTTGCCGACATCCAGGCTGCGTAGTTTCCCGTAGATGCATTACTTCTGATTTCTGGAGTACCATGCGATTGTTGCCAACCAGTAACTTCTCCCAATGCAAATGCATTGTCAAACTGAGATCCAGTTACTTGCTCAAAACTATGGTTGTTCACTTCTTTATCAGTAAAACCGCAAGACTTTTTTCCTATTTGAATCCCATCAATCGTGAGCTCAGCTTGAGTATCAGGTCCTCCGGTTGCCAGGAATGGGTAAATCCACAACTGGCTGTAATCAGCATTGGGGGTAAATTTGATGGTGAACTGTTTCCAAATATAATAGTCCAGCTCATCGGTAAATATAATTTGCTCACTACTGGCCTCGGGTATTCTATCGCGGATATTAGGAACCCGGTAGGTTACGCCATTGGCTGCTTTTATAAAGAACACCCCTTCGGCATTGTTGGTTCTTACCCAAAACTTCACCTCATAAGTTTCTCCTGCTTCAAATGCATAGTCTTGCAAAATCCCTTCTCCATATCCGGCAGCTGACCACATCCAGGCAGCTCTGGCTCCTTGGGTTGGGGCTCCGGTTACCAAACTGGGCGAACCATGCGACCTTGTCCAATGAGGCACTTCCCCCAGTCGGAAAGCATCACCCGAATTGGTTCCGGTAACTGTTTCGAAGCTTCCATTTTGCTGAGCGATTGCACTGATACTTATGAATAAAAAAGCAATAAATTGTAACAATTGATATCTCATTATCTATTGAGTTTTAAGTAATGTATGTTTGATGTATTGAGGCCACAAAGGACGTCAAGAATGGGAGAAACGAATTGGGTAAATTCGGCAAAAAACCAGGTAAATTGGTCAAATTACGCAATTGAACAGCTCAAGCAAATACAATCTATCAATCACTAAAAAGACTTATAAAACACTAAAAATCAAATAAAAAACAATCTATCAGTCAATTATTCCTATCTTTTATTTTGGTACTTGAAAAATTCCACTAATTTTATTCACCCTAATTTT
>CALDJV010001133.1 GCA_937899305.1 uncultured Cytophagaceae bacterium | reverse complement strand
GCGCCGTGGGTAGTGTCTCCACTGCCCACTTTAGCCAAAATGTCTAGTAGTGTGGGCATAGACTTTTAATTTTATAAGGTCAGCTTTTAGTTTAATTTTAAGCCTACAAAGTCATTACTTTATAAATTAAGTTTTTCACATCTTACGAATCTATTTACAGTGGACACAGTAATCTGATAATCAATTATTTAAACCTAAAATATTTCTAAAACTTGTGGGGTGCTAAAAACATTATAATGCATCCTGATTTAATTTACAATGTGTAAAACCATTTTACGTTTTACATCATTAATTTTTCATTCTTACCCTGACGAAGGAAGGATTTCATTTTTCACTTCCCCTCATTTGGTCTTACTGATAAGGAGACCAAATGAAATCTATCCAGCACGCTCAATTTATCTTTCTGGTAATGATCTATAATTACTTTACACAATTTTTAATTTTACGCTTTTCATTTTTCATTTAAATACTGCTCTATAATTACTTTACCCAATTTTTAACTTTAAGCTTTTCATTGTTCATTTAAGTACCGCTCTATAATTACTTTACACAATTTTTAATTTTACGCTTTTCATTGTTCATTTAAGTACTGCTCTATAATTACTTTACACAATTTTTAATTTTACGCTTTTCATTTTTCATTTAAATACTGCTCTCCCCACTTTTTCATGCTTTCGATAACAGGCAACAATGAGCGGCCGTAGTCGGTCATGTAGTATTCTACTCGAGGAGGAATTTCGGCAAATATTTTTCGTTCCAGGATACCATCTGCCTCCAATTCACGCAATTGTTTGGTAAGCATCTGTTTGCTGATGCCTTCAATGCCTCTTTGCATCACTCCAAAACGGTTCACGCCTTTTTCAATCAGAAAAATGATGATGGGCTTCCATTTGCCTCCAATTTTACTCATACAAAAGGTAACCGGGCAAGCTTCTGGTTCAACTGATTTGATTTCTGACATGGCACGTATTTTATTTGATAAACAACTGATTATCAATATTGGTCTTTTTTTATTGACTACAAAATTTTATCTAAATTAGTATGCAATTAGGAATGTAGGAAGGGAAAAAGTGCATCGTCTCACCAAGTATCAGGCTATTTCATTTATTCATGTAAGCCCTTTATTTTTTGGTTGGATTAAATCTATGGATTGGTATTAGGTAAATTCGAGGAGATATCGTTAAGGGATGGTAAAAAAGTCTATTTCGGTTTTATAACGATGAATTTATTTGAAATAAACCCCTTCTACCACCCACGATTTTAATCCTGCCAGGATTGACTAACAAAACTCTTTCACTGCTTTGATCCAGGTCCTGGTCAGGTTTAAGGTACATGATGAGATAGCTTCAAGCAAATAAGAAGTGGATTTTGAAGTCAATTGGTTGCAATAAAGTATTTGCGATCAACGTACCAGTTTCAACACCTCATCTACAATCTCTTGAGTAGCATTCGGTTTGCCCAATTGGGCAATATTGTGAGCAAGTTGGGTTTGTTGCGGCCCATCTTGAATCAGCTCTAAGGCTGCATCTATCAAACGGTCTTTAGCTTCGCTGTTTTTGATATGTATTGCTGCATTCTTAGCTTCCAACGCCTGTACGTTTTTGGTTTGATGGTCTTCAGCAGCAAACGGAAATGGAACAAAAATGGCCGGTTTGGCCACCAAACAAATTTCAGAGACCGCCAATGCTCCAGCTCGAGATACAATTACATCGGCCAACGCGTAAGCCAGATCCATTTCGTAAATAAATTCGGTACGCTTTACGAGTGGGTTGGTCAAATGAACTGCATTGTCGGGGCTTTCTTCAAAACTGTTCTTACCTGTTTGCCACAAGATTTGGGTATCAGCCCCCACGATTTTGTGAAGGTCTTTAGAAATACTTTCATTGATACTTCTAGCTCCCAAACTACCACCTACGGCCAAAATCGTTTTCTTGTGGGGGTCTAATCCAAAATGGCGATAAGCTTCTTCTCGTTGGGCGGCCACCTTCAAATCCAAAATATCTTTACGAACAGGGTTGCCCGTATGTACCAATTTATCTTTCGGAAAGTATTTCTCTAGCCCTTCATAGGCCACACAAATGGTTTTTACCCGCTTAGAAAGCCACTTGTTGGTCAACCCAGCATAAGAGTTTTGTTCTTGAATAAGGCAGGGGATCTTCATCTGAGAAGCCATATACAACAGAGGCCCACTGGCAAAACCGCCTACTCCGATGGCTACCTGAGGACGAAAGCGCTTGATAATGCCTCGGGCTTTGAGTAAACTGGAAGTAAGCTTGAGAGGAAAAGCCAAATTATCGGCCGAAAGGCTTCTTTGAATTCCACTAATCCAAAGCCCCTCGATGGGATAACCCGCCTTGGGCACCTTTTCCATTTCCATTTTGCCTTTGGCTCCTACAAACAAAATTTCGGCTTGTGCATCACGGGCTTTCAATTCGTTGGCAATGGCAATGGCCGGATAAATGTGGCCTCCAGTCCCTCCTCCACTAATGATGGCTCGAATGGGTTGATTTTCTTTACCCGTATTTTTTTTATGCAGGGTTTCTTTTGACATTTCCAGTTTTTGCTACTTTACCAATTTTATCAATATCTTCGTCTACCTCTCCCCTACTGATACTCAGTACAATACCTAGGGCAATTCCAGTAAATAGCAACGAGGTTCCCCCCATGCTCAGCAATGGCATAGGCATTCCCGTAATGGGTACCAGGCCTACCGAAACCGCCATATTGATTAGGGACTGAATTACAATACTAAATACGAGGCCTGCCGATAAAATCCCTCCAAAAGGCCTTCGACTACTGGCGGTTACCATCATGCCCCGGTAGAGCAATACCAGATACAGTACCAATACGACCAAACCTCCTAACAAACCATATTCTTCGATGATGATGGCAAAAATAAAATCAGAATAGGGATTGGGTAGAAAGTTTCGTTGGGTACTGTTGCCCGCTCCTACCCCGGTGATGCCACCTTTGGCAATGGCTATATAAGATTGTTGGGCCTGAAACGGAATATCACTAGAAGTATATTTTGCGGCAATCCGGCTGCGAAAAGTGCTCGCCCGCTGACCCATGTACAAAGACGCTGAAATAGAAATAAACCCTACTACTACCAACAAAATCAGGTAGTTGACTGGTACTCTACCAATAAACATCAATACCAAACAAGTCATGAACAACAACAATGCACTAGAAATGTCGGTGAGGCCAATGAGTCCACAAATAAGTCCTACCCAAAATAAAATAGGCATGATGGCGTCTTTGAAATCGGCAATGCTACGTTGGCGCTTGGCCAACATACTGGCCAAGGTAGCCAACAATGCCAGTTTGGCTAAATCGGAGGGTTGAAACGATTGATTGATAATAGGAATGGAGATCCAACGGCTTGCTTCGTTTATTTTGGGTCCAAACTGCCAAGTAATGATTAACAGTGGTACTGAGAGCAACAGGGCTACCCGCGAAAGCCGAGAGTAATAACGATAATCGATGCGATGCGTAACCCAAATGGCAATCAAGCTGGTAAAGACCAGTATGGAATGTTTGACCAAGTAATGGGTGCTCCCTTGTTGATTTTTGTAGGCAATGGTTCCAGTGGCACTATACACCACCAACACACTGATGGCCGCCAATGCCACAATGACCATCCAAATAAATTTATCGCCCTGGAGATTGCGATCAAACCAATTTTCCCGTGGTGGCTCTGCGAAGAATTCTTCTTCGGGCAATTCTTGAGGGGTATTTTCTATTGTGGTATCATCCATTGATTTGCTATTAATATCCCCAGCCCCAAAGGGGAATCCAAGTCTGTAATTTGTATCCCCTTTGGGGTGAGGGTCCTTTATTTTTTCTTACGGCTCTTAAGCCTTACCAGCTTTTGCACTGCTTTTTTGAAATTATCGCCTCGTTCTTCATAGTTTTTGAAGAGGTCAAAACTAGCACAAGCTGGGGACAGCAACACGGTATCACCGGGCTTGCATAGGTCATAAGCCTGCTCTACAGCCTCGTTCATTTGCTGGGTTTGAATGGTTACATGAACCTCATTATGAAAATATTGATAAATCTTTTTATTATCCAATCCCAAACATATCAATATTTTCACTTTTTTGGTAACCAAATCTTTGATTTTTTCATAATCGTTGCCTTTATCCACTCCTCCGGCAATCCATACCAAACGACGCTGGTCCTCGGGCATTTTGATACTATCTAGGGCATAAAATGCCGAATCGATGTTGGTAGACTTAGAGTCATTGATAAATTTAACATTGTTGAGCTCAGATACCTCTTCCATCCGGTGTGGTGCATTGCTGAAGTTTTTCAAGCCTTCTTGCAAAGCAGCCGTAGAAGCACCTAAAATCTGGCAAGCCTGCAAGGCCAGCATTACATTGAAAATATTGTGTTTGCCCGGCAAAGGCAAATCGCTCACCGGAATACTCAGTCTTTTTTGTTCTCCATCCTCAGGTTTAAAATTCATCACAATTTCTCGCCCACTTTCGTTATAGTAAGACAAGTTCATGGCTTGTGCTTTTTCCTGATCCATCATATTTAAACTTACCGGTAGGCATTTAGGTAAGTTGGCAGTGCCCCCAACAGTTTCTCCTTCTTCGCCTCCCTTCGATATTACCCCATTTTGTATTTTTTGCAGTCGTTCGCTGATGTTTTCATCATCATAGTTGTAAATAAAATAATCTTCTGGGGTTTGTTTTTGGATAATCCTGAACTTGGACGCCACATATTTATTAAAGTTATTTTCGTAGCGATCCAAATGATCCGGAGAGATATTGATCATCAGCGAAATCAAAGGACGTAAATCGTAAGTATTATCTAGTTGAAAACTACTTACCTCTACCACAAAATAGTCGTATTTGTCTTCTACTACTTGTTTGGCAAAGCTTTCCCCAATGTTTCCGGCCAATCCTACTTTGAAGCCCGCCTCTTGTAGCAAATGATGTGTCAATAATGTGGTCGTTGACTTTCCATTGCTTCCGGTGATCCCAATAATCTTGGCTTGAGTATACCGGGCGGCAAACTCAATTTCTGAAATAATCGGAATTTGCTGACGAGACACTTTACGCACAATAGAAGCATTTTCTGGTATACCAGGGCTTTTGATCACTTCGTCGGCAATCAGTATAAACTCATCGGTATGCCCTTCTTCCTCATACTTTATCTCATTGTCTATCAATATTTTACGGTAATTTTCTCGCAAAATGGAACTGTCTGATACAAATACATCGAAACCTTTAGCCTTGGCCAATAAGGCACTCCCCACGCCACTTTCGGCACCTCCTAAAATTACAATGCGTTTTTTACTGTTTTGCTCTTCGGTAATTGTTTCTTTATCTGTCATTTGTTCTTTTTTTAAATCGACAAGAGATCAGTTCAAAATAACAAAAGGTGATGCAGGCAAATTCGGACATTTTATGCATTACCAATACTTTGGAAATATCAAATACCTTACCACCTGTAACCAGTTCATTGGGCCTGTAGATGATGCTGTTTATTCAAGGCAATCCATTGAATTCATCAGGAAGCCATATGGATGGTATTTACTAAGTTTACACCAAATTTATCATATTATTTACCAATCCAACAACTATTTACGTTTTTTGAAAGTAAGGAACGGTACCAAAATAAATTTACATTTTTAACCTCATCTTCTGCTGACAGAATTCGTTAAAAAAACACTCCTTAGCGCTGCTATGACGCGTTTTTTTGCCTCTTCTGACAACAAACTATTTTGTTAAACTATAGAACTTTATTTTTAAACCATTCCTAAGCCAATACGATGTACTTGTATAGTACTGTTTTTGCAGTTGTTGGCCGATATACAATTGTACCAAAACCATAAGTTAGCAACAACCTTATACATATGAAAATAAAAAGTTTTTACGCAATTCTGGTAGTTTTACTGGCGGGGACTTCTTTAGCAAATGCCAAAACCTTATCCAGTGGTGATACCACACTTGTTGCCCAGAGCGAACGTCAGGCAACGCAATTCCGATTTCAGTTGGAAATGCAGCATATTCTGAATCGAAAATTTGACCTCAACAGTCAAAAAAAACGCAAGGGTTGGCGCGATGGGGTCACTTTTCTTGAAATTGGAGGAGGAGCAGCCGTCATTTATCGTTCCAACGACCAAGCCTTTCAAAATGCCCGTCTGCCGCTTCATTTCTTTGCCGAATTTGGCAATACTGGGGTGCCTTTGAGCTTTGTACTGTCTTACAATGCCAATGTTCGCTTCAATGCCGATAGTCTGGCGATCAATCCCCGACATATCAACCTCAGTCTGAAATACTCTTTATTACGATACGCTTATTTTATTCCTGAATGGATAGATGCTTACGCTTTTATGGGGGTGGGCTTGTGGACCAATGGCATTACTCGTCGCCCTGATCCAGGAAGTCCTGCTAACACCGGGGCTCCACTGCCCAACGAATCGGGATTTAGCTTTACCGCTGGGGTAGGTACTTCTTTCCGGATTATTGATCGCTTGGCCCTCAATGTACAATTGGCCTACTACAATGGCGGTTCCGATATTCCAGTGATTACCAACAACCCCAACCCCAATCCTCCACCTCCTAATCTTGTGATTCCACGACGCATAGATGCCGGATCGCTCCAAGTCCAACTTTTACTCAGTTACCGTTTTGGGTTTAGTGGAGGTCGCAAATACGTATGCCCCACCTTTTTGTAATACCAACATATTTTCACGAAGAAGCTGTAAACTTTAGGGTTTATGGCTTTTTTTGTATCAATGAATTTACGCTCTTCTCATATTTTTCAATTTTATGGGTAACCATTATATACTTTTTGTATTATACCATAAGGTAGCTGAAAGTGAACTAATTTTCTGATTATTGAAACTTGATTTGTTAAACAGTTGTTAAATAACTACAATGGTAAAAATTATTTTTCTGAAAAATATTTAGGGCTACGACTACAAATAAGTATCTAAACCAATACATCAAAATTTTTAGTTTTTTGAATTCATCACGCTTCATCCCATACTAGTTTACATTGATTGATCAAAGAAATATTGGTCACTTAGCCCGTTATGATTGTAAGTACAAATATGAAGTTGAGAATTATTTATCTTTATCTGGCAGTAGTTTGTTTAGGTGGGCATCCCCTCTCTTTACAGGCTCAGAATTTTTCTTATCTAAAACATTACACGACCAATGATGGCCTGCCTCACGATGTAGGGTACAACCTGATGCAAGATAGCAAAGGGTTTCTATGGATTTGTACCGATGATGGCTTGGCGCGTTTCAATGGGACCGATTTTAAAACCTATCGTAGTAGAGATGGCTTACTAAGCAATTACCCAATAGACATCGCCGAAGCCAAAGATGGAACTCTGTGGATCGGTTCCTGGAAAGGGGGCACCAATTATCTCCGAAATGACTCCATTTATACAGCCAACATAGATGTACCAGCGTTTAGGGTCTCTCATATTGAAATCAATCGAGATAAACTTGTGTTGTCCAACGAAGAAAACCTGACTCTGATGTACAAAAGAAAAGGGGGACAATGGAGGTTACTCAATCATCCTAAAAAAGTCAGCCTGGTATTAAGAAAAGATACCTCGCTCACTTACATCAATATTGAAACTTTTGACCCCACCAAACATTTAAAACAGTTACTCTTCACTAAAACCTACTTGACCAATCAGCGAAAGATGCTGCTTTATGGTGGATTGTCTGGAGTGTGGCAATATCAAAACGATTCTACTTTTACCCCCTTCTACCCTCAGATTATTCAAAAAGACACAATCTATCAGGTCCAACAAGATGCCCAAAAAAACTATTGGTTGGGAGGGCGCGGTAAAATCATCAAGATTGATCCTCAAGGGCAATTTCAGGTAATCAATCAAAATTTCCCACCTGATGACATCTACGATATTCAGTATGGTATTGATGGAACAATTTACTTTTTAACTAGTTTTAGAGACCTCAATAAACGAGGCATTTACAGTTACAACCCTAAAACACAGCAAGTAACCAACCTAAAAAAACAATACAATCTGCCCTCTCTCCCCATTCACATCACCGTAGACAAAGAAGGCAATGTATGGTTTACTACCAGTGGAGACGGATTATACTGCATTGTCAATGCTCCTTTTCAAAATTATGCCCAAAAACAAGGGCTTACCAATACTCAAATAACGAGTATTATACAAGATGGGGCAAATAATATGTATGTAGGCACCATCAATGGACTATTCCAGCTTGAGCGGCAAAATTTTAAACCCATCAAACTCTCTGATCAGCAAGCTTCTCCTCAAATACTATCTATGTATCCTACCAAACAGGGTAAGGTCATCTCATTTCTTAAGTACAAATACCTAAATATTGGAGGAGGAATTGAAATTTACAATGGGCAAATGACTCCGTTTAAACCTTGGGGCTTTTTTTACCAACAATACTCTGATAATAAAAATAGGATTTGGAACGTCAATGATTATATTCTAAATCTATTGGATACCACTTCATCGCCCAATAAACCCATTTACAAACAACATATTTTTAGCAAGGATCTGTTGATACAACAAATATTTGAATATCAATCCAAATATTGGATGGCTACCAGTAAAGGGATTTTTGCCATTCGAGAAAATTTACACAGAAAGAAGGGGTTTGTAGACATTATCGATTCTATCACGGTTCAGCAGGGTTTGACCAGCAACTTTGTCAATGCAGTTGCTTTAGACCCAGACAATGGGCTGTGGATTGGAACTAAAGAAGGGCTTTGTTGGCTTAAAGATGGAAAAATAAAGCAGTTTACGGCTCAAGACGGGCTGGTTTCGGATAATTGTACTCACTTATTGGTAGATCATCGTGGGCATCTCTGGGTAGGTACTCCCAAAGGTTTGTCGTATTACAATGGAGAACGATTCACCAACTACAATCAGGAAACGGGCTTGTCTTCACCTAATATCAGTTATTTGTACTTGGATCGGCAAAAAAAACTATGGATCGGAACCAGTAAAGGGCTTTCGGCTCTTGACATTGCCCATACCCCCAACTTAACGCTTCCTCCTCAGCTTTACCTGGAAAAAATAAGCATTCAAGATCGACAAATACGCGATACCAATGATCTGGTATTGGACTACTACGATGGTATGGAGGTACGTTTCCAGGCCCTTACCTTTATGTACCCTGAGGGCATTCGTTATCAGTATCGTTTAGATGGTGGCCCTTGGCGACAAACTCGACTCAATTTTATCAGCTATAACCGATTTACGGCTGGCGAACACAGTCTGGAAATACGCGCTCGAAAATTTAATAGCAGCTGGTCTAAAGTCCAACTAATCCGTTTTGAGGTAAAGCTTCCCCTTTGGCGGCGCACTTGGGCGATTATAGGGTATTTGGTTGTGCTGATATTACTGATGAACTGGATCATCAAACGACGCTCTCAAAAACTAGAAAAAGAAAAGTTACACCTCGAGAAAATAGTCGCCCAACGTACCCATCAATTGGAACAGCAAAAAGAGGAAATTACATTGCAAGCCGAAAAACTCAAGGAGGTGGATCAAATAAAATCGCGCTTCTTTTCTAACATCTCGCATGAATTTAAAACTCCCCTGACGCTCATCATAGGCCCTGCTGAAAAGATACTAACTGGCCCCAAAGATAAATCGACTAAAACCTACGCCCAATATATTTTGGCCAATGCCCAGCGTCTTATGAAACTCATCAACCAACTTATGGATATCTCTAGGATGGAGAGTGGTAAAATGGTTGTGCGTACCGAACAAGGTGATTTGGTGGCTTTTTTGGGGCAAATACTCCAATCTTTTGAACTACTGGCTCGCCAAAAAGCCATTCAGATTGAGATCCAAACCACCCAAGAAGCCCTCATTTGTGATTTTGACCGAGATAAAATAGAAAAAATATTCTTTAACCTACTTTCAAACGCCCTCAAGTTTACTCCTGAAAAAGGAAAAGTAATCCTACAAATAGAACATCAGTTACACAAGACCGTCATTACGGTATCGGATACTGGTACTGGCATACCCGCTGAGCAAATTCCTTATATTTTTAACCGTTTTTACCAGGTAGATGATTCTAAAACCCGCGCCTACGAGGGCACCGGCATCGGGCTATCGTTGGTAAAAGAGCTGATAGATTTGCACGAAGGGACGATTGAGGTAAAAAGTCAACCAAAGCTGGGCACTCAGTTCAAGGTAACTTTGCCTTTTGCCTCATCAACATCCCAGCGAACCACCGCTCCAGTACCGATTCCTGTTCTTCAACAAGATGTGGCCTCAGGCTTCTCAAAACAACCCTCCAGAACTTTAAACACTTCACAAAATACCATCTTGGTAGTAGAAGACAATACTGAGTTAAGGGAATTTATTGTGAACGAACTGAGTACCTTTTATCATATATTGGAAGCAAAAGATGGAGCTGAAGGGATTGATTTAGCCCTCAAAAATAGTCCAGACCTTGTGATTAGTGACCTGATGATGCCCAAAATAGATGGATTTGAGTTGTTGGACACATTGCGTAATGACACCACCACCAGTCATATTCCAATCATTATTCTTACCGCTAAAGCATCGTTCGAAAACCGAATTGTGGGTCTTGAAAAAGGAGGGGATGATTATTTGACCAAACCCTTTAGCCCTAAGGAACTGCTACTGAGGGTAAAGAACAGGTTGGAGCGTAGAGATAGAATGCGGGACATGATCGGTCGTAGCATTACCCAGCCCAACACCTCGTTGAAACCTTCACCCGAAATAAATACCAAGGAGGAGGAATTCTTGAAGGACACGGTAAACATTATAGAACAAAACCTTCATAATCATTCATTGGATGTGGCTTTTTTATGTAAAGAAATTGGGATGAGTCAATCCAGTCTTTTTAGAAAAATAAAAGCTTTGACCAAGATGTCTATTGTGGAATTCATCCGTTCCATCAAACTAAAAAAAGCAGCTGAATTACTCCAACACAAAGACCAGAACACCATCGAAGAAATTGCCTTGATGGCCGGATTCAATGACATTTCTTACTTTAACAAATGCTTTAAGAAACAGTTTGGCGTAACTCCTAAGGATTATAAATGATCATTTCTATTGTTGTATTGTTAAATGGCTACATTGTTCCGCTTCGCTCATTGTTCTATGGCTAGTTCCTTTGGCTTTGCTGAGGACTTCGGGTTACGCGAAGCGATGATTTATTGTTATTGTTCCGCTTCGCTCATTGTTGTATGGTTAAATGGCTGCGCGAAGCGACATATTGATTATTGATGTTTAATTGTTGATTGATATATTGTTAAACCCGCTTTGCGCTACTGTGGACTATCGACCGTGGACTATGGACTAAAAAAACTACCAACTCCTGACTACGATCTACCAACTAAACCGCTCTTAAACTTTTCCCAACGTCGTGTTTCTCGTTCTAATAAACTCTTGAATTTGTGAGGCATCTCAATGTGAATGTTCAAAGGTTTCTCCAGTACCGGATGAGTCAGTTCCAAAGCAGTTGCTGCCAGAAATAAACCTTTGTGAAGCAAGGTATTGCCCGGTTCACCGTATTCGGTATCTCCTAAGATGGGGTGCCCCAGTTGCGCCATATGGATGCGGAGTTGATGAGTACGCCCCGTATGGGGCGAAAGCTTGACCAATGATACGGTTTCGTTTTGTAAAGATGCTACAGTTTGTAGTAAAGTATACTCACTGTGTGCCGCGTGCTCCTCGATGGGTTCATGAATATGCATTTGTGCCTTTTTGGGTGTTCCTTGCACAATGGCGTGATACGTTTTCTGAATCGTTTTTTGCTCCAGCTGTTGTCCCAGCTTCATATGAGCCTGGGCAGTTTTAGCAATCATTAACAAACCACTGGTAGGCACATCTAGTCGATGCACTGGCTTGGGCCATTTGAGAGCATCTGTTTTTGGAGAAGGGCTCAGGTTTTGGGGCAACATGTTGACAATAGTACGATATTGATTGCCACTCACTTTTACCCCAGCGGGTTTATTGATCACGGCCAGGTAGTCATCCTCATACACCACTTCTAAATCATATTCATAAAGCTTGGGTGGTGTTTCTTCCAAATCTACCAGAGTAATCACATCACCCGATTGTACCCAGCGTCCGGTTTCAACCACTTGCCCATTCAACTGTACGCTTCCTTTTTTAATGGCCTTCTTCACCCCTTTGCGTGAAGGCAATTGTTCAAAAATACCACAGGCATAATCACTGATTCGTTGTTTTGTGGTAGCCAGGGGAACCGTATGTGATGCAAGAATGAACATTTTTGAGTCTTTTTATATTTATAAAATTGTGGATTCAAGTATAATAAATTTTAACTCAGAAAGATGCCAGTGAAGGAACCAATTCTTTAAAATGAATTGTTCGTTAATCGATATTTCTAAAGTTTTAGTCCCACGAACTCAATTTTTATTGTCATGATGCAATGGTACATCCCCATCACCATTTTACCCGGTATTTCACTGCTTATTCTGTCTACCAGTAATTTTCTGATTGATATCAATCGGGAAATCAAAGAATTGAAGGCTCAGGGTGATGTTTTTGAACAAATTATGCAGATGAAACTGGGGCAACTCGTTCGCCTTAGTTGGGTCATCTCTTGCCTTTATGTCACGGTACTCTGCCTCACGCTTTCGGGACTCATTGCCAGTATTGAAAAAATTGGCTTTCATTTAGAAAGGTTGGCAGTGGCGTTTTTGGTATTGGGTATTACGGTCATGATGGGCGCCATTATTATTCTCATCGTATTTGCCATTCGCGGTGTCAAAATCAGGCAAGCCCATCTTAAGATCTAGGTTTTTTGTTGTTTCATTGTTCCGCTTCGCTGATTGTTAAATGGTTGCATTGTTCTATTGCTCCGCTACGCTTATTGCTCTATTGTTCCGCCTTCGGCTTTGCTCAGGACTTCGGGTTGCGCGAAGCGTCCACTTTTCACTCTTGTCCTGACGAAGGAAGGATCTGTTTTTCATTTTTCATTCAATTAGTGGACTACGAACTCCCAACTAAAGAAATACTATGGACTATCGACCGTGGACTATGGACTAAAACTAAAAAAACTACCACTTCACCTGAGGGCATTGCAAACCAGTATCTAAAATATAAGTAAAGTGAAAGCCCGTCACAAAATAAATGTCGCGTCCTCGGCTGCCTCGGGTGCTCCCTACTCCTAAACCATTGAGGTTTTCGTAAGTTCTACCATCAAAAGCTACAAAATTGGTAGTACCGTACTGTTCGCGCAATGCCCCTATGTCTCGAGCCGTACCGTTGACCGCCCCCCTGGCATCCAGCGAACGATTAGACAAGGTTTTGGCCAAATCGCTGACCAAATCTCCTGGGTCGGCCACATTGCCACCTACATCGTCCAAATAATCAGTAAAAGTCAGACGTACACTTGTTTCAATGGCGAAGTCCCAGCGACGACTCAGTTTCCAGCGCAAGCCAATACCTAGCGGGATCACGATTTGCATCTTGTTGTAGGGTGTATCGTAGCCGGGCCTTCCCTGTCCCTCCGTACCAATGGCTTGTAGATCTACCCAACCTGCTGCACCAGTATTGCTTTCTCGTCGGGCTTGTGGATTTTGATGTACCACCCCCAAACCAGCCAAAACATAGGGAGTAAATCCAGCTCGTTGATAATAACGACTCGGACTATTGACCAAATCGTAGGTACCTACTAGGGTAAGTTCTTTGAGGTTGTTGCGAAAATGTAAATTGCGAGCATACTTCGTACTCGTAGTAGAGGCTTTGATGTCATCGCCAAAGATTTGCCCAAAACCCAAGCTTAGGCGGGCGTGTATTCTCGATCCTAGTTTACGCATGGCGTGGATTTGCAACCCAGGGCGGGTCATGGAGAAGTCAGAATACACATCTCCTCGAAAATTCATTGCATTGAACTGAACTCCAAAACTCATGTATCCTTCGGTTGCCCCAAATCCAGGGCTCTGACCATAAGTTTGAGAAAAAAATAAAAGAGCACAGACAATGCTCAAGGCGCAGGCTTTGTGTATTTTGATCATGATGCAAATCATTTGACTAATAAATTACCCGAAAGATAACGATTGTTCCGGAAATTTGTTGCTGGTTTTGGGTCATGAATATCAAATAATAAATGTTGAACCTCAAAGTGCGTTACTTGAAGTCACAACGACTTCTCGCTTTGAAATTCAACATTTACCATCCCCTACTTTGGGAGGTGACATAAGTACAGTATCAAAAAAAAGGGCCGAAATAGTACTTTACCACTTGAGTTCCCAACGTACTAATTCAAACTCAATACCCTTCGGCGGTATCATCACCACGTTGATCGGCCCCTCCTTCGAGCGAGCCATTGGGCAGCACCAAAATGGCGTCTACTTTACCTATTGGAGGACGAGGACGAATACTGTAGCCTCGTTTGCGTAGGGTTTGTCTGGTTTTTTGATTCAAAGTCTTGTTTTCCACAAACACTTCGTCGGGTAGCCATTGATGATGAAAACGTGGCGCATTCACCGCCTCGTACATGGTCATGTCGTATTCTAGCACATTCAAGATTACCTGGAAAACCGAAGTAGTAATGGTAGATCCACCAGGTGTTCCCACCACCATTTTTAGTTTTCCGTCTTTTTCTACAATGGTAGGTGTCATCGAGCTCAGCATACGTTTACCAGGTGCAATGGCGTTGGCTTCGGCTCCTACCAAACCATAAATATTGGGGGCGCCTGGCTTTGCGCTGAAATCATCCATTTCATTATTGAGTAAAAAACCTGCACCTGCTACCATCACCTTAGACCCAAAACCACTATTGAGCGTAGTGGTAATGCTCACTGCGTTGCCTTTTTTGTCTACAATCGAAAAATGAGTGGTTTCTTCGCTTTCGCCTCCCCAATTGCCTTCTTTAGTTGCTTCAGAATTTCCTGCCTTCGAGAAGCTAAAATCTTTCATGCGTTTCTTGAGGTAGGTAGGGTCAAGCAAATTGTGTAAAGGCACCGGATAATAATCAGAATCGCCCAAGTATTTGGCTCGGTCAGCGTAGGCTCGTCGTTCGGCTTCCACCATCAACTGCACCGCTTTGGGCGAATGCCAATTCATCTTTTTCAGATTATAAGGTTCCACCATTTTCAGCATTTGCATCAATACAATACCCCCTGCCGAAGGAGGGCACATCGAAATAATTTTATAGCCCTTGTAGTAACCCACCACAGGTATGCGCCATACCGATTGGTAACTTTTCAGGTCTTCTTTGCTGATAATCCCTCCACCAGCTTGCATCTCTTTCACAATCAGTTCAGCCGTTTTTCCGGCATAAAATCCATTTCGTCCATGGTCGCGGATACGCTCCAGGGTTTGGGCCAAATCAGGATAATTGGTTACCTCACCCGCTTTAAAAGGGGTTTTGTCGTTTTTTACCAATGGATAAGGTGGGGTGGTATTGTGATCAAAAAAAGCATTGCGGTAATTATTGAAACTTCGAGCTTCGCGGGCGGTAAGTACCACTCCTCGTTTGGCCAAGTCGATCGAGGGTTGAATCACGTCTTTGAAGGGTAGTTTCCCAAATCGCTTGTGCATCTTGACCATGGCATCTACACTACCAGGTACTCCAGCCGAAAGATGGCCGTTACGACTCAAATTTTTGATGACCTTACCACTCTTGTCCAAGTACATATCACGATGCGCTCTGGCAGGAGCCTTCTCTCGATAGTCCAAAGCACCCACCGTGCCGTCGTACTGTCGATACACCATAAAACCTCCTCCGCCCAGGTTGCCTGCTACTGGGTAACAAACAGCCAGAGCAAACTGTACTGCAGCAGCAGCATCGTAGGCATTGCCTCCTTTTTTCAAAATATCAACCCCTATTTTGGTAGCATCAGGATGGGCGGTTACCACCATGCCGTTTTTACCAATTGCTCCTTTTTTGTTCTGAGCCTGGATTAAAAGAGGGTGCCCCATCAATAGGATGAGCAGCATGATTCGCATTGGGTAGTAAATTTTCTTGGTCATTTATTCAATCGTTTTGTGTGAATTACAGTAAAATTCAACTGCGTTGGTATTTCCATCAAAGCAAGTAACTGGTTCTAAAATTAACAAATAATAAAATAACTTATGTAATCCAAGTAATCGTGATTTCATTTATATACAATTGTTCAATTGCTATATTGTTACATAGTTAAATTGTTCCGCCTTCGGCTTATGGTTGCATTGCTAAATGGTTGCGCAAAGCGCTATAGTAATTGTTGATGATTGATTGTTAGTTCCTTCGGCTTCGCTCAGGACTAAAGGTTTCGCTTTGCGCTACTGTGGACTATGGACTTCTAACTACCAAATTGATAAATCACTGATTATAAGCAAATTACAAAACGCTTAACGCAGGGTTTAAAATTGGTAGTTTAAGGGGGAACAGGCAAACCGGTTTAGGCTATGGACTATGGACTTCTAACTACCAAATTAATAAATCACTGACTATGAGCGAATTACAAAATGCTTAACGCAGGGTTTAAAATTAGTAGTTTAAGGGGGAACAAGCAAACTGGTTTAGGCTATGGACTATGGACCATTGACTATCGACTAAAGAAAACTACCAACTCCTGACTACCAACTACTAACTAAAGAAACTGTGGACTAAATAAAACCGCTCCCCACTACCATTGACCGCTCCTCATATTTTGCTTTCTCCAGGCTTGGTTAACCCGTACTTTTGAGTAAATCATTGATAAAAACTCCAAACGCAAATACCCATGAAAAACGCTTTAATTATTTTTTTGGTTCTAATAAGCTCTTTATTGATAGGAGCAGCCTTCGCTACTCCCCAAGCCCCCAACTCCCAGTTCAATGCATTCAAGGTCACTGTAAAAGGCACCAATCAGCAAGGCCATGTTTTGTTGATTCCAGGGCTAGGTTGCTCAGGTGAAGTATGGGACGCCACAGTTCAAAATTTACAAAACCGTTACGCTTGCCACGTATTTACTTTAGCTGGTTTTGCCGGACAACCCGCCCTCAAGGGGGCTACGCTGGCTACCATCAAAGATCAAATCATTGCCTACATCGAACAAAAAAAGCTCAAAAAAGTAAGGTTGGTAGGCCACAGTTTGGGCGGTTTCTTGGCCCTTTGGATTGCCTCTGAACGCCCCAAGTTGATCTCCAAAGTAGTCTCAGTAGATGGTTTGCCCTTTCTGGGAGCCATGCAAAACCCTCGGGCCACCTCAGAAAGTAATCGCCCTATGGCTCAAAAGATGAAATCGGCTATGCTGAAGCCTCAATCCAAGGAGGCAACGATCAAGCAACAACGCCAAACATTGAAGACGATGATCTCTTCGCCCAAACACATTGATATGGTATTACAGTGGAATATAAAATCGGATCAGGTTGCGGTAGCTCAAGCAATGTATGATATGTACACGGTGGACTTGCGAAAAAAAATAGCTCGAATTACCGCTCCTACCCTGGTAATGGGGGTTTGGTGGGCCAAAGAATACGGTGCCCCAATAGAAACCATTCAGCAAACTTATGAACGACAAATCAAAAACATTCCCCATCATCAGTTTTTGATGCACAAAAAGGCCAAGCACTTCATTATGTATGATGATCCGGCGTGGTTTCAAGCTCAGCTCAAAAATTTTCTTGATTAATTGGCAACCACTTTATCAAAATCTTATGAAAACAATTGTGCTCTTTGGTTACTTTTGGTTGGTATGCAACCAAATTTTTGCCCAAAACATTTATCTCAAAACCTTTGGCAAGTCTACCCACCCCGCAATGATATTCCTTCACGGTGGGCCGGGTTACAACAGCGCCAACTTTGAGTATACCACCGCCCAAAAACTAGCTGACGCAGGCTTCTTTATAATTGTATATGATCGTCGAGGGGAAGGCAGGTCGCCAGATGCCAAAGCAGCTTTTACCTTTAAAGAAACTTTTCAAGATTTGAATCGCATCTACACCCAATACAAGCTCAAACAAGCCACCTTGCTTGGCCACAGCTTTGGAGGAGTCGTTGCTACTTTGTTTGCCGAAAGGTACCCACAAAAAATACAGGCCCTCGTGTTGGTTGGAGCCCCAATGGCTTTGCAGGAAACTTTTCGAACCATCCTAAAACGAGTAAAGAAAATTTATCAGGCCCAAAACGACCAAACCAGGTTACAATATGTGGACAGGATCGAGCAAATGGATAAAAAAAGCCTGCAATACAGTTCGTACTGTTTTATACAGGCCATGCAAAACGGTTTCTATGCTCCAAAAAAGGTGACTGATGAAGCCAAGTCTATTTATGTTCAGTTTGGTACCAATGCATTGCTCAAAAAATACGCCCAGCAAATGAGTTATGCTGCGCCCCAGGGCTTTTGGAAAAATGAACAGTACACCACCTTGGACTTGACCAAACCCCTCGAGCGTCTGAAAACCAAAAAGCTTCCCATATTTGGTCTCTATGGGCAGGAAGATGGCTTGTACTCAGCCCAACAAGTAGAAAAACTGGCCAAGCTCATTGGCAAAGAAAACCTGATGTATTACGAAAACTGTTCCCACAGTGTATTCATCGATCAACAAAGTAAATTTATTCAGGCCCTGAAAAAATGGGTCAATTGATTGGCTGAGGTAAGGTAAGTATTTTAACTTCTTGCATTATTCATTCGATATTCATGGATATGCAACATCAATTATTTAAATAACCATTGCATTATGAAAAAATACCACCCATTTATCGTGATCGGGGCCATTGGTTTGGCCATCAGTTTGATATTCCATCTGGCTTTTTTAACATTGGGCATTGTTACTCCCGCTTACTGGGCCAATTATACGGTTTGGTTCGTGTTTTTGACCATTGGCATTGCCAAAAACCGCTCGTTCCAAGCCACAAAAACTACCGGATATTCAAAATCTTAGGTTATGAGTCATTTACCCACAAAATCTGGCCAATATTACTGGTATTGCCAAGGCATTGGCTGGACTATTTATACTTTTATCAGTTTTGTATTTTTCACCTTGGCAGGTAGTGGTACACCCCGACTTTTTATCTACTATACTATAGTTTCACTTACTGGTTTGGGGCTTACTCATCTCTACCGATATTTGATCCATCGCTGGGGCTGGACCAAGCTCAATGCTGGGCAAATCGTAATTAGAGTTTTTCCAGCCAGCATCTTGATTGGTATTTCGTGGTTTTTGGTCAATTCGTTAGGGTGGTTGCTCCTAAAAGTTTTTACGTACAACCCTATCCCAATGAGCTTTCAATTGGCTTTTGGAATTATCTTTAATACCAGTGTAGTTACGCTCATTTGGTCATTGCTATATTTTGGCTGGCATTTCTTCAACAATTACAAACAGGCCGAAATAGACCATTGGCGTATGGCTTCTATTGCCCAAGAAGCTCAACTCACTGCCCTTAAATCTCAAATCAACCCCCACTTTATGTTCAACGCCTTGAACAACATCCGGGCGTTGATTCTGGAAGATCCTCACAAGGCACGTGAAATGCTTACTGCCCTTTCGGAGTTGATGCGTTATGCGCTCAACTACAGTCAGGCCAAGCAAGTATCGCTCGAAGACGAAATGTATATTGTAGAAAGCTATCTCCAGCTGGCTTCTATTCAATTTGAAGACCGTTTGCAGTTTTCTAAACAAATAGACCAGGCTTTGATGGATATACAGATTCCTCCTATGTTGCTGCAAACCCTGATCGAAAACAGCATCAAACATGGCATCGCGCATCTGCCCGAGGGAGGACAAGTAAAACTCAATGTAAGTCAGGAGGCCAACGAAGTAAAACTCACCATTGAGAATAGCGGGCAAATTCGCCCCAAGCCACCTCGAGAAAAAAGCACCGGTACAGGCTTGAAAAATGCCACCGAACGGCTCAAAATATTGTACGGTGAATTGGCTTCTATTCAACTAAGCCAACAAAACAATTATGTAACTGCTACTGTAACCATTCCTCAATAAAAGATGACAATCCTATGAAAGCAATGATCATTGATGACTCTCGCTTGGCTCGTAAAGAATTGCAAGTATTGCTGCAACAGCATCCTGAAATTGAGATCATAGACCAAGCGGCCAATGCCATAGAAGCTTTGGAAAAAATCAACCAACAATCACCCGAGCTGATATTTTTAGACATCGAGATGCCCGGAAAAAACGGTTTCGAATTGTTAGAAGCACTCCCCAAGGCCCCCAAAGTCATTTTTACCACTGCATACGACGAATACGCCATCAAATCGTTTGAATACAATGCCCTGGATTATTTGCTGAAACCCATCAAGCCCGAACGCTTGCAAAAAGCCTTGGAAAAGCTGGCGCAAGAAGTGCAAATTCCTGCTCCAGAAGAAGTTTCCAAAGAAATGCTCACTGAACAAGACCAAGTATTTGTAAAAGATGGAGAACAATGTTGGTTTGTAAAGTTAAGCGATATTCGCTTGTTTCAGATCGAGGGTAACAACACGCGCATATATTTTGAAGATCATCAACCCTTAATCACCCGATCGCTCAACTATATGGAGCAACGACTAGACCCTAGAAAATTCTTTCGGGCCAATCGCCAGCACATTATCAATCTCCAATGGATCGATAAAATCACTCCTTGGTTTAGCGGAAACCTGAAAGTATTGCTCAAAACAGGTGAAGAAATAGAGATCTCACGACGGCAGGCCAATAAATTTAAGGAGTTATTGAGTTTTTAACCCCTTCTTCTTTTTCGGGGTGGGGCTGCATAATTCGCTCCCGGTGATTCAGTCCCCATTTTCTAAGTACTACAATCAATTCATCCAATGATTCGCCATATTCGGTCAAGCCATACTCTACGGTGACAGGGGTAGTATCATACACCTTACGACTCACCAAACCATTGACCTCTAGGTCTTTTAGTTCCTTCGATAACATTCTTGGGGTAATGCCCTCTAACAATCGCTCCAACTGTTTGAAACGCTGATTGCCAAAAGAGAGCGCAACAATCACGGGGAGTTTCCATTTGCCTCCCAATAGCTCCAATACATCCCTCACTGGACGAATAAAATGCTGGCACTCTTTACTTGCTTGACTCAACTGTGACATAAGTATCTGATTTACAAGTTACTACTCTTTAGTATACTGCTATACTAAAGTATACTGATATATTTTGTATAGTACTAAGTTATAACTTTGTAAGCACATTTAAAAAATCAAATTTACTTATTCTATGAAAGTACTTGTATATGGTGCCACTGGTTCCCAAGCCAAACCAGTTGTATTCGAACTCATCAAAAAAGGACACACTGCTCTAGCTTTTACCCGAGATGCCACCAAAGCCCAGGATTTGGCCGAAGCTGGGGCCGAAATCATTGAAGGTGACATGGCCAACTATGCCGACACTTTGCAGGCCAGTCAAAAAGCCGATGCAGTGGCCTTGTTGGTGCCTACTTTTGGGGCTGAACCACTCAAAATGGGACAAAATGCCATCAAAGCGGCTCAAGAAGCCAACATAGGCCATATTGTATGGAATACTTCGGGGGTCATTCCACCCGAAAAAACCGGAAATCCAGCCTATGACATTCGCCAAGATATTCTGGAAGCGTTGCAACAAAGTGGTGTTCCTCATATTGTATTGCAGCCCACCTTGTATGCCGAAAACCTATTGGGCCCCTGGACCGCACCTTTTGTAAAAGAGCAAAATAAAGTGGCCTATCCTACGCTTCCTGATTTTAAAATTGGTTGGTTGCC
Source organism: uncultured Cytophagaceae bacterium (assembly GCA_937899305.1). Classification (GTDB taxonomy): domain Bacteria; phylum Bacteroidota; class Bacteroidia; order Cytophagales; family Microscillaceae; genus Microscilla. The sequence continues at coordinate 2,725 of CALDJV010001133.1, read as the reverse complement.
TTCGGCCGACATGGCCAAACTTATTGTGGCCGGACTTGAGAAACCTGCCTTGGCCGGAAAACAGTTTGTAGTCAGTGGCCAGGAAGCACTGAGTGGTACTGCCTTGGCTGCCTCTTTCAGCAAAGCCCTACAAAAAGACATTGCTTACCACGCCCTACCTCCCCAAGAATTTGGTGGTATTTTGAATAATGTCATGGGGGAAGGTGCCGGAGACGGCGTTGCAGCTGAGTATCAGGCCATTTGGGATGGAAAGGTAGACCCCGTTATGTACGTTGACATGGAGGCCATTCTACAACAGTTTGAAGTAGCATTTACTCCTATGGAAGATTGGGTAAAATCATTTGACTTTATGTTTAACTAAGACTTTGATTCTTCCAGATCGCCTCATAGTGAATTACGATTCTGAATCAGCGACCTTGAAAAGTAAAAAGTAGGGTTATTTAAGGACTATTTTTAAAAACCTTGATCAAAAATGGTATTAAATCCTTAAAATCAAGTACTTAGACCTAACAGGTTTTGAAAACCTATCAGGTCTGAATGAGCTACATCTATCGCCAGTGAAACCCGAAAAAAGCCTTGATTGGACAATCAAGGCTTTTTTTGTTAAAGATGGGTTCTTTTTGCCCGTTCAATTGTAAATTTGCTCACCAGTAAAATATTATCTTTTCAGAAAAGAGTAAGCACGTACAATTTATTATCTGTATTGGAGATCAGCGCTCATGCCAATCTTCCTATACCACTATCACTTATCCAGACAATGACTGAACAATACTTTGCAAAATTCAGAAAGGGAATCATTGGGCTCGATGTACAACTTCCTACTTTAGAGGGCCCAAAACCCATGGTTTATGCCGATTGGACCGCCAGTGGGCGTAATTATGCCCCCATCGAGCAACGCATTCAAAACGAAATTATGCCATTGGTAGCCAATACCCACACCGAAACCAGCACCACGGGAATGGCCATGACCCACGCTTATCATCAAGCTCAAAAATTAATCAAGCAACATGTCAATGCGGCAGAAGATGACCTCATCGTAACAGCCACTTCAGGCATGACTCGTTTGGTCAACAAGTTGCAACGCATTTTGGGCATTAAAATGCATGAACATATCACTGACCCGCTCCCACCCGAATACCAACGACCGGTCATTTTTATCACCCACATGGAGCATCATTCTAATCAAACCAGTTGGCTTGAGACGATGGCCACAGTAGAAATCATTGCACCTACCTCAAATGGTTTGATAGACTTGGATCATTTGGACTTGCTGTTGGCCAAATACCAACATCGGGCATTGAAAATTGCGTCGGTTACGGCTTGCTCCAATGTCACCGGAATCATTACTCCATATCATCAAATTGCCCAGAAAATGCATCAGTTTGGGGGATATTGCTTTGTTGATTTTGCTTGTTCGGCGCCTTATGTAAACATTGATATGCACCCCAGTGAAGCGATCCATGGCCCAGCAGCTCATTTAGATGCCATCATTTTTTCTCCTCACAAATTTCTGGGAGGGCCGGGCTCGGCTGGAGTATTGATATTCAATCAAAAATTGTATAAAAAACGTATTCCTGACAATCCTGGTAGAGGAACTGTAGACTGGACCAACCCTTGGGGAAAACACAAATACATAGAAAATATTGAAGCCCGAGAAGATGGAGGTACTCCCGCTTTTTTACAAACCATTAAAACGGCCATGTGTATCCGCTTAAAGGAAGAAATGGGCGTTGAGCACATTCTAAAACGAGAGCACGAATTGACTCATATTTTATGGGACCAGCTTCAGGAAATACCCAATGTGCATGTATTGGCTCCCCAGCACCGTCATCGTTTGGCAGTATTTTCTTTTTACATTGAGCATTTGCATTATCTCCTTGGCGTAAAATTATTGAATGATCAATTTGGTATTCAATGTCGCGGAGGTTGCTCTTGTGCGGGTACTTATGGTCATTATTTATTGAATGTAAGCCCCCATCAATCTCAGTCCATTACTGACATGATCGACCAAGGAGATTACTCGGCCAAACCTGGCTGGATCAGGATATCTTTGCACCCTACTATGACCAATCAAGAAGTGGTTTTTATTGCAGAAAGTATCAAGGCTTTAGCTCAAAATTTTGAAACCTGGATAGAAGCCTATAATTTCGATGCCACCTGTCATGAGCTTACTTCTCCTAATCAGGCAAACGAGGTCAAGATCAAAACTCAAATGGAGCAGGCGTTGACCACTCACTTTGCCAGCAATACGCGCAGCGATCAACCTTCACGAATTGCCAACGCAGCCCCTGAACAAGCATTATCCCAAAAAGAAACAATTGAGCACCTCAAAAACGCTCCAGGTGATGAACAGCCTCTCGTTACATCAAAGAAGGGAACCTCGTGATCTTATTATTTTGAATCATACCAATTACCTGATAGGTTTTGTAGGCCTATCAGGTAGGGTGTTCAAAATTTAAAAAAAGTACCCCACGTTTTTAGTCGTGTCCATTAGCGAAGACGAACCATGTTTGACTAAAGATAGTGAAAATTTTGGCCTTAGTCCATTGCCGTTAAAAATTTATGTAGTGAAGCCGCCCCGTAGGGCAAATGATCACTTGTTTGAGCCGTAGGCGAGTTTGAGCATTTGAGGCGTAACGGCATAAATTTAGGCAAGTTGGACTACAGCCACGGCGTTTTTGGTTACTTTTTGAGCTGGAGCAAAAAGTAACGGCTTAGGGAATGC
>CALDJV010001132.1 GCA_937899305.1 uncultured Cytophagaceae bacterium | reverse complement strand
TTGAATTATTTAAGAAACAATTAGATCAATAATACTTTTACCAAGTTTTCAACAATATTACCGCCAATCAATTACAGTCTTTGCCTGCTTCTTTGCTCAACTTGCATCAATTAGAGCATATCTTTGCTGAAGAAAACAAATTGGATGAAGCTTCTCAAAAATTAATGCATTGCCGGATCAAAATTTCAGAAGCCCGCGAAACCCATCAACTTGACTTGACGGACCTCGGCTTGCAAGCCATACCATCAGAAATATATGGATTAACCAACCTCCAAAAACTTTGTCTGGACCAGAACCCACTCAAGGATTTAGATCAGGCCATTGGCAAACTCAAAAACCTCAAAGAACTCAGCTTAAAGCAAGTTCCTATTCATCATTTACCTCAAACTTTATTTGAACTCCATCAACTTGAGGTATTGAACATGTGCCAAACCAAGATCAATGAGTTACCTTCTGACATCAGTCAATTGAAAAACCTACAACAATTGGGCTTAGAAAATACCGAAATTACCCATTTGCCTCATGCCATTACTCAGCTGCCCCATTTGAAAAAAATAAAAGTAAAGGGATTGTTGTTACAGATGCCTCCTATTCAGGTAGCAATGAATGGGATTGAGGCCATTCGTAGTTGGTTTGAGAATGATCAGAATACGATGTCGGCTGTAAAATAATATTTTATATATCGATATTACACCTAACAGGTTTCGAGAACCTGTTAGGTGTAAATTTATCTAAAGCTTATTTTTCGTTAGGTGGTCTTTGATTTATGAGACAGGTTCATAAAACAATCTCATAGCAAGTACCTATGAAATGACTCCCACTACTACGAATCATATTTCCCCATCAATAAGTCGAAGTCTGTTTCAAACAAATCGTGGGTCATTTTCATTTTCATATGACTCTCCTTCATATCATGATGCTTTTCTTTCAATGCATGATGAATCTTACGAAACTCCGCATCAGTCATTCCTTTGTTGCCATGTTTAAGCGTCGCGTCATCGTGTTGCTTGATCAATACCATATGATCATTGATCAACTTGGTGTGATCATCCAAAAGCTTTTTGTGATCCTTGGCGGCATCTTCGTAAATTTTGTCACGTTTTCCCCCATGGGCTGCTTCGTACTTTTTATCCATGTCGGCAAACTCTTTTACCAAAGCGCGATGCTCTTTTTCCATAAACTCATGCTCTCTAGTCATCAGGTCATGTTCTTTTTTTAACCGCTTGGTCAATTCGGGACTATTACCCGATTTTCTGGTTTCATTCGCAATTTCAGTAGAGCTCTTTCCGCCACAAGCAAACATAAAGCTAAGGGCAACCACTACCATTAGATTGGTCAATATACTTTTCATTTGTTAGAGATTTTTTATGTAGTTTTTAGAAATCAAACTCCTTTAAGTAAAGTTGTTCAATATTTGAATTTCTTATAATAGTTTCTAATCGTGCTATGCCTAAAAATTCAAACAGTTTCTCAGCAAAAATACTTTTTGGGGTATAACAAAGCAAACCAAACCCCTACATTCACATATAATATTTTATAGTTTCGCGCTTTAACAATAGAAGTAGAAAATCTGCGTTGAAAAAGTTACGTATTATTTTTACTAAATTATAAATTTTGTATTAACTTGAAGTTATTTATAAAACAACCAACCTTTCCCATTTAACTTAACGCTAATATCTCGACATAACTTACTGAAAATATGGAGCTTAGAGAAGTCTGTAGGGAGGGTTATGTCGCACAAGTATCAAGAACAGTGGTGGTGTTTTGTACCAAGTATTGAACTACCCACACTAAAAATCCTGGATATGAAAGCCTGATATCCAATTCCTTATTTTTTTTGAAAAACACATTAATTATCTATGAAAAAAAATTACCAATATCTATTTATTCTTAGTCTGTTAATGGTTTCTACCCTTACTAGTGTTGCCCAGTATAGTTCAAAGAAAATGGAGATCTCGAACGATACTTACTACGGAACAGTCGAAGTATGTGTAGGATGTGACAATATCAAAGCAAGCGAAGGGCGTACCTATGTAGGCCTGGCCAATAATAAAATAGAGGTAGCCGAAGGTAAATTGATGGGCAAACCATTGCACGGAAAAGCCGTCTTGTTCTTTAAAGTTAACAAGAAACCTTATCTCAAGGCCTCATTTTTTGGCGGACAATACCATCAACAATGCAAAGAATGGACTGAAGATGGAGAAGCAGTGATGGATGCCAACTACAACAAAGGTATCAAACACGGCAAGGTCGTAAATTATGTGTTTGGTAGTGTAGAAACCGAAGATGTATATGACCAAGGCAAACTGATGGCCCAAACTTCATTTGATCCAGAAAGCAAAAAGCCCATCAAAAAAGTAGAAATCAAAAATGCCCAGGGCGATAACCGTCGTACCAAAGTGACTTACTTTGGTCTTCGAAATCAATTGCAAGTAGACAGGGCCGAAAAATGGTCTAATGGGCAACTTATTTCGGCTTACTATGATGGAGCTTATCTCAATAAGGACCTCAAAGGTAATTTGATTGAGAAGGGTAACTATAAAATGAACGAAAAAGTAGGTACCTGGGAGCGCGTTTACGCTGATGGGGTAAAGGCGATCATCACTTATGATCGTGACAAAATAAAGTCAGAAAAATTTGTAAAAGATGGTAAACCTTTCACGGGTACCGCAAGATTTGGATTATTTAGTTCCCGACAAAACAAACTCATCGACCGCATCACAATTGAGGTAAAAAATGGGGTAAGAAACGGCAATACCACTTTTTTATGGGGTAAAAACAAAAACAGTATTGCCTACACCAACGGTAAAATCGCGGCCAAGGAAAGTTTGGATAATTTTCTAAAAGGACAAAAAGTACTCAAGGAATACACGCTTAACAAACAATGTGACGGACGTGGCAAGGGTTTGTATGTAGAGAAAGTACTGGTGACCGATAAAAATACGATTGTATACTGCCATTACCGAAATATTCTGCTCACTGGTGGTGCTGGCTTAGGTACTCCCTCGGCAGGTCAAAAAGATGGTTTCACGATGATTGATGTAGACACCAAAAAAGTAAATAAGCTCAAACGTACTTTCTTTATTCAAAACGACAAGGTGCGTAGATTTGTATATTACGGTGAAATGATCAATTTTGTGTTAGTTTTTGATAAATTGAACGATACCACAAAGACCGTGAGTTTTGTAGAAGGGGACGAGGCGTATGTAACTCAAAATGGCAGTGATCTATACAAATGGGGCTGCTATGATTTAAAATTAAAGTAGTTTGCTAAATACTGGTTTTCCAGCAAGGCAATCTGATGCTCAGATTGCCTTTTTTATTGCTCAACTTGTACTTTAATGAATCGAGTCAAACCACTTTAGGGATGGTAAAATAGCAGCTTCTGACTTTTATCGCTAACTTGCCACTTTATTCATTTTTTTATCAGCGTATTGGGCCAAACAAGGGCATCTATACGCTCAAACTACTCTTTTAATGACTGCTCAAAACGGAAATAAAGTTAAGGTTCATTACACCGGAAAGTTAACCGACGGAACTGTATTTGACTCTTCGCGTGATCGTGAACCTCTTGAATTTACCATTGGTGCGAAACAAATGATCCCAGGCTTCGAGCAAGGAGTAATGGGTATGCAAGTTGGCGACAGCAAAACCGTGGAGATTGCAAGCGACCAGGCTTATGGCCCAGTAAATGAGCAATTGATGGTAGAAATGCCCTACGAAGATCAATTGAAGCAAATGAATGTACAGGTAGGTATGGAACTACCCGCACAACTCCAGAATGGAAATCAAATTACAGTCATTGTCAAAGAGATCAGAGATACTACTATTTTGGTAGACGCCAACCACCCATTGGCAGGTAAAGATTTGATTTTCGACATTGAAATTGTTGAGATTAGCTAGGTTTTGATGATTCATTGACCAACTTCATACAATTAAGGCTCCTTTGGTAGGCATCAAAGGAGTTTTTTTTATTACCTACGCCTGACAGGTTAAAATGAGCCAGTGTGTATGGTATACATTGATCCTGAACCGACAACTGCCTCTACTCACCTATTGCATTTTAATATTCTTATTACCCGCCACAGGATAAGTAAACACGACCTTTTTCTTAGATAAATTTTCAAACAAAGGGCGAAGTAATTTTTCTCCACTTACCTTGGTACGCTCCAAAATATTGGCCTGCTTGGCCGCTTGTGGCAAATGGTTTTCGGCTATTTTATAAGCTTGGTCTATCAGCTTAGCACGATCTGCAAATAATGTGGTATTACGGGTATCGAATACCTTGGACTCATTATGATTGATTTTGGATACGCAAATTTCGGGACGAGGCAACCGGATGTACACGGTATCTGTTTTTTCTACCACATCGCTGGGCTTCACTTTCTTGAGGTTCAAGCACCCTACTACTTCTCCTGATACCATCAATACTACCTTAGGATCAGGCAAATAGGCTTTGATTACTTCGTGCTCTACCATGTCTTTATAACTATACCGAATGAGTTCCAGATTGCCTAAAGATTCTATTTTCTCGAGTACTGCATTGTGTTTGGTCACTGGCTTGTCTTCAGGAAGAAAAGGGAACGACCCTGTTTTGTAAAAACTCCAGCCTATGATGCCGAAGATGGCACCCATAACGAAGAAAATAATGGAAAAGAAACTACGTAACATGGTGTTTTTTGTGAGGTTGGTATATCACAAAAATAGAACAATTTTGGTAAGAAGCTAATGATGTTGGAAGACTTTAGTTGGGAGTTTTATCTAGTCCATGGTTTCTTTAGTTAGGAGTTGGTAGTCAGTAGTTCGTAGTTTTTTTCTTTAGTCCACGGTCGACAGTCCATAGTCCACAGTAGCGCGATGCGAAACAATACAACTGTTATCATATTTGCGAAAATAATAGTCGCCTCGCGCAACCCGAAGTCCTGAGCAAAGCCGAAACAATAGAACAATGTAACAATAAGCGAAGCGGAACAATATAGCCATTTAACAATGCAACAATGAGCCGTAGGCGGAACAATAGAACAATAAACGAAACAATAAAAATCATCACTCAACCACACCTTTTGGTGGGTTGGTTTGAGGCGGT
>CALDJV010001131.1 GCA_937899305.1 uncultured Cytophagaceae bacterium | reverse complement strand
AAGACTTGACAAATAATGTACCGCTCACTAATGATTCAAAATATCTTTAGTATATGCATTTTACTATTTGGACCGAAAACAGGCCCGATAAAGGAGAAGACGCGATTCCTTCATTATTGACCAATCACCCTTCAAACAAGGGGATGCTGGCAGTATACGATGGATTAGGAGGGGCAGGTAGTAAGGTATATGAACACGAAGATGAAAATGGACAGAAACAGCAGCGTTCTGGGGCTTACTTGGCGTCAAGATTGGCCAAAAAAGTAACCGAACAATATTTCACTGAATCAGTCTTGGGTGCCGAACCGATGGCTTTTTCAGTTGAACAATTGAAAAATCAGTTGTTGGCTACCTTTGCCGAAAATATCAAAATATTAGACACCAATCCTTCAAAACTAAGAAGTAAACTAATTAGAAGGCTACCTACTACCATTGCCGGACTTTATTTTGAACATCGTGCACAGGACATCTTGCAGTTGACTTGCTTTTGGGCGGGCGATTCCCGGGCTTATGTGTTGACTGCCACTGGTCTAAAGCAAATATCTGTTGACGATCTCAATGGCAACCCCGATGCTTTGGAAAACCTGACCCTGGATGCTACGATCTCTAACTGTATAGATGCCGACGGGCGTTATCAGTTGCATAGCCTGACCACGACGGTACATGAACCAGTAGTATTGATTACGGCTACCGACGGATGCTTTGGTTATGTAAAGTCGCCTGCTCATTTTGAGTATTTGTTTCTAAAAGCATTGATGCAGAGTCAATATGATGTAGAAGCCTGGAAAGAACGTTTAGAGGAGACTTTGACGACCATTGCTGGTGATGATGTAAGCCTGAGTGTGCAATTGTTGGGGTTGAAAACCCTCGAGGATTGGAAAATTTATTTTTATGAACGTTTCAAACATATCCAAGCCGAATACATTTTGCCATTAGACGAAGCCGAGGCGAACATTGAACAATTGGCCAAACAACAGGGTTTTTTGCCTATTAAAATAGAACAATTACAAGAACAGGAACGTGATTTAAGAGTGCAATTGTGGGAGAAATACAAAGTGAACTATTATACAATCCATCCAAAACAAACCACCCCGTAGTTTAGAAGAAATTATACAATTGATGGATGTGGTACCCATGTTTATTGAAAATACCTACCTGTCTCAGAACGCCTAAGCAAAACAATATTTTATAATGAGCGTTTTGTTGCTTGCCCATTGGAAAAGTGATGTTACTTTCAATGAATAAGCCAAAGACCGTTTTTGAGCTTTTTGAGGCGTTAATATATCATTTACAAGCTATACAAAGCAATGATATAGGTCAGTTATGGAAATGAAATTTCTGATCAAAGCTTTTTTCATTAATTTAGTAACGCGTTCGCAATAACTGTCGGTTTTTCTCTACTACCTGAACTGCTGGACTTCGTTATTTTTATTGCCCGTAGCCCTGCTATGGGCGCAAAAAATGCCTCGCCCAACAATTCATGTATATGACCAAATCGGACACTTATTTTGAAAGCGTTACTTAGTTTTTATTTGTGTATCATCAATAAAACATTGCCAATATGCTCAAAGGTGAAAACATCAATGGATACATTGTGTTACAGGATTTTACTACTGCAGGTGGAGGTTTAAGCAAGTGGACATTTGCTCAAAAAAGTGGGAGTGTTTATTTCCTAAAGGAGTTTTTATCGCCCAAATACCCTACTCCTGATGCACCCGGCAGCGAAAAGTCGAAGCAAAGAAAACTGAAAGAATGTCAAAAGTTTGAAGCCCATCACGAGAGTGTGATGAAACAAATTAACGAAAAGTGTGGCATAGGAGGAAACCTCGTCTTTACGCTCGATTTTTTTAGGCACAAAACCAAATATTACAAAGTAACCGAAAAAATAGACGTGGCATCTTTGACCATTGCCGAAATAGCGGCCCTTCCCCTGAACAATCGTATTTTGATTCTCAAGACCATTGCACATAGCCTCAATGTATTGCATCAAGCCCAAATTGTACACGGAGACTTAAAACCCGACAATGTATTGATTAAAAGGAGTAAAACTGGAAATTACACAGCAAAACTCATCGATTTCGATGACAGTTATTTTTCTGAGCATCCACCCGAAATGACTGAAGATGTGGTGGGTGACATGGCTTTCTATTCTCCCGAATTGGCACTTTATATCAAAGAAGATGCCTCCATCAAGCCTACTCATTTGACCGTCAAGTCAGATATTTTTGCCTTGGGTTTGTTGTATACCCTCTATCTTACCGGACGTTTTCCTTCATTCGACCAAGAAAAATACACTTATGCGGGCATTGCAGCTATGAATGGAGCAACCCTGGCGCTTACCGATGATGCCATACCAGCCCCATTGGTGGATATGATCAATCAAATGCTGGCTCAGGATTTTAAAAAACGCCCCAATGTAGGGGAAGTGTTTCAGGCTTTGAAGACAATGGATTTGGGTAAACCAATGTCTCGTGGACCTAAGAAAACTGGTGGATTGAGCCTAAAGGGCAACCTCATTTCCAAAAAAGAGCCGGTTGCTAAAAGACCTGCTAAGAAGACCACAGAGCCTGCTCCTAAAACTGCTGGAGGGGTGTTACGAGGGAAAGGGCTTGGCATTAGCAAAAAGAAGGAATAAGTAGTTTTACATTGACTGGTATAGTTCATAAAAAAACTGATTTGCAAATGGCAAATCAGTTTTTTATATCAAATAAGATGATTTGTAGATTATTTTTTACAAAGTCTTACTACTTTGCCACCAACTGAGAGTAAATACATGCCTGGTTTTAAGTGACCTAACGATAACGAAGCATTGTTTTTGTTCAAAGTAGTACGATATACTACTTGTTTTAGTTGGTTTATGATAATTACTTCTTCACCAATATGTTTGCCCTTGATCTTTACTTGATTATCCACTGGGTTAGGAAATATGAATGCCTCTTCACTCCCTGTAGATAAATGCTCGTTGGTTTCTTGGTTAAACTGACTACTAACCCTTGAGTTACGACCACAATGAGACAAACCACCTAAACCTCTTCGCAATGAGTTATTTCCTAGGCACATATTGCTAATGTTATTAGGTCTAATGTTAGGATTAGAAGTATTAGAAGCACCATGAGTTACTTTTGAAAGTTTATTGGCTTGCACTCCAGGAATATGTTGGTTGTTGTTACCTCCTCTAAGAGGTCTGTGTACTTGCTTGATTGCAGTATTTTTATTGTTTCTATAAAAAATAGAATTATTCAAGCTTACCTTAGAGGGGATATTGGATAGCCAAAACATAATATCGCTGGCTCTTGCTCCATTGTTAGGCTCATTTTTATAAAAAGTACAATTGTTAAACGAGCTATTGTTGGGTACTGCTTGTAAGAACACGGCTCCTTGTTGAGTAGCACTAGCGTTTTTCAAAAACTTAGTATTGGCAAAAGTACAATTAGATATATTAAAGCTATTGATGATACGAATATTGGCTTGTCCTACCTCATTTCGATCAAAAATAGAGTTGGTCAATTTCATTCTACCACCTTTAAACCTGCCATTGGTTCCACCAGAGTGAAAAACAATACAACCAGCATAGAAAACTTGTCTAGGATTGACTGCACCTCTGTAGCCATGGTGTTTGTTTTGTCTAAACTCGCAATTGTCAATAACCAATGCATTGCCTTTAGGGTAATTTTGAGAACCTTCTGGAATGGGGCGAATAAAAACCTCCATTACCGATACTTTTACATTGGCTTCATTACGTAAAAACTTAGACCCATATACCTCAAGAGGTTGTCTGGTTCTATCTACTCTCAGTGCACCTGCCCCTTCTACGACATGCATATAGCCTGAATTTGATATATAGCCGTTAGAAATATTACGGTCAAATGTACTATTGATAATGGTCAGTTTATTGATAGAAGTAGCACCAATGGCACCACCAGTTACGGCACGGTTGTTTCTAAAAAGACAACCAAATACTTCACCGTTAGAACCTGTGTTAAGGCGAATAGCCGCCCCGTTTTGATTTTCACCTATACCTCTAAAATGTGATACTGTATTGTTGATAAACTGACAGTTTCTTACCCTCAACGAACCAGCATTAGCACCTGCTTGAGCTACCTCAATGGCTGCTCCGCCAGTACGAAATTCTCTCCTAAGATGATTCATAGAACTGTATCTCATGTTGGCATTTCTAAAGGTAGCATCTTGGAAAATAACCCTAAGATTGCCCCTTACAACAAAGAGACTAGATCGATTCTGTCCATCAAAAGTGATGTTTCGCCCCTGTATTACAATCGTCTTAACTCTGTTTCTTGTAGGGTAGTGTTGGTTGATGTGGATGTAGCGATTAAACCTGATAGTTCTTCTTGCTGAGCCATTGTTAAATCGAATCATCCCCCCGTTGCCTTCGGCAAGTTGGCGTAGTGCAGTTTCTAACGCACTAAAGCTAGGTGAAATTACCCTGGTATCTACATTACGCGCTGAGTTTGGGACTGCTCTGGGCATACGTTTTGGGTTGCGAGCGTCTTTAGCGTATGCGGTCCATAGGGCATTGGCTGCATTTCTGCGTTGGTCGGCTGTTTGACCAAAAGATATTGATGTATAACAAAACAATACAGCAATAAAAATGGTTACTTTTTTCATTGTTTTATAGTTAAGATTAAAAAATGCTCAATGCACGTTCTTGTTTCAAAGTACATTGAAGTGTGTATATATTAATATAGGTATTTTTACCTAAGGCTAATTTGGGGATTATTCTGGTGAAAATAACATTTGAAAGGGAGACAAAACGGACACATGAAGGGGACAATATGGGTACATGTGACTGGGTAGTAACAAAAGATAGTTGTTTTGCTTAGCAATACGTTAGTTACCTTTTATTGAGGATAATAAATAATCATTGGTTGGCTACACTAAACCTGAGTAAAAACCCGGTCGTTTCAAATAATTATCTTCTATGGTAGTGTTAAGGCTTAGGCTAGGTCAGTACAAGGCAAGTTTTTTACTATTGTTAAATTTATAGTTTGTTGAAAATGAGTTTGATGAATTACCTGCCCCTAGCAGAGTGGACCAAGGCTGGGCAATGGATTTTTTGAGTGAAATAATTA
>CALDJV010001130.1 GCA_937899305.1 uncultured Cytophagaceae bacterium | reverse complement strand
CAAGTAATTTTGCCAAAATCAGACACTTATTTTGAACATGTTCCTAAATGGTTTCGCGACACCTTGTCAAACCCAAAAAAGTCACGAAAAACTACTTTGTCACTCCAATGATGATATACAATTTATAATTTAAAGCCCAATGATCGCATTTCTGGTTTTCTTACCATTTGTATTGACTTTTACCCTGTTTGGTGTATACATCGAACGCAAAGTATCGGCTTTTATCCAAGATCGAATGGGCCCGATGGAGGTAGGCCCGATGGGGTTGCTCCAGACGTTGGCCGACATTCTTAAATTGATCCAGAAAGAAGACATTGTCCCTTTAGACGCGGATAAACGGGTATTTCAAATAGCTCCACTCATTATCTTTGTGGCCGTATTTGCCGGATTTGCCGCCATCCCCTTCGCCCCTGAGCTCATCGGTTCAGGAGCAGCCGTAGGTTTGCTGTATGTACTGGCCATTGTATCGCTCGACGTCATTGGTATTTTAATGGCGGGCTGGGCCTCTAACAGCAAGTACCCACTACTAGGCTCCATGCGATCGGTTGCCCAGATTGTGTCTTATGAAATCCCGGTAGGGCTTACTGTACTGGCCGTCGTCATGACGACCCAGACCATGGACCTGCAAGACATGAGTTTCCAACAAGGTATTTGGATCAATAGCCACCCAGCCCACGCGCAAGAAGCCAACTATCTGTTTGGTATCAAGGCCTTGGGGATAGACGTCACCCAATGGGGCGGCTTTTTCAACTGGAATGTCATGCGCTCTCCGGTTTTGTTCATTGCTTTTATCATCTTCTTTATTGGCACCCTGGCCGAGGCCAACCGGGCTCCGTTCGACATTCCCGAAGCAGAATCGGAACTCATTGCCGGATTTCATACCGAATATTCAGGAATTCGCTTTGCCATGATGATGTTGGCCGAATACGCCATGATGCTGTTGGTGAGTTTTTTGGCTACCATTTTGTTTTTGGGCAGCTGGAATACTCCTCTGCCTAATATGGGGCCAGTAGCCTTGGCCGATTGGACCAGTGGAGCTCCGGGTACCATTTATGGTTACATCAGTGGGGCTTTTTGGTTGCTTGCCAAAACGTTTCTGTTGGTATTTGTACAAATGTGGGTACGCTGGACTTACCCTCGCCTCCGGGTAGATCAGCTCATGTATTTGTGCTGGAAAGTACTCATTCCTTTCTCTATTGCCGCAGTGCTCATTGCGGGCGTTTGGCGCTTGTGGATGGTTTAGTTTTGTTCTAAAGTCCATAGTTTTTTTAGTTGGTAGCAATAGAGTGAAAAATGAAAAACGTAAAGTGAAAAATGGATGCCTCGCGCAAGATTAGCTACGCAGAGCTCCCTCTGGTCGGTTCCTTAATGATTCAGATATTTGGTGTTAATATACGAAAAACCTCTTGCATCATTCCAAGATTTTTAAGTGCGTTTTTTAGTATTTTATTAGATATATCACTGATAATCAACAGCTTATTATATTTAAAGATTACTGTTTTCTTGGCTTCAAGACCAGTACGTCCCCTGTCCTTCCGAACCCTGGTGAGGATGAAGTTGGAATGCACGAAATTTCGTTGATACCTACTTCATCCTCATATGCATTCGGAAGGACAGGGCAGGTATCGAATGAGAATGCTAAACCTAAGAGATATAGTTTTGAATAAAATAGGAGCACATTATAACATAAATAATCGCTATTCATTCAAGTTCTTAAGGAAACAGCATTGGTTAATAGTCGATGGTCCAATGCTGTTTCCTTAACAAATCAATGTACTATCGTTGATAACCGCCTATTTAATTGTTTTGATTTTAGCTGATTAAATCGATATTACACAAGCATAAGAGGGTATTTTTAGGTTATTTTCTCTGACTTTGGCTCGGTTGCCTCCGGCGGCTTCATTTTTTGCTTTTGTATCATGCAAGGGAAATAAAGGAAAAAACCCTCGACAGCATATGCTAGCGCGCAAGGCCAATGCCCCCTCCGTCCATGCTGTCTACCCACCCGCGAGCGAAGCAATGATTTTGCTTCGAGAATTCTTAAGGAAACAGCATTGGTCGATGGTCCATAGTAGCGCAAAGCGGAACCACTAGCATTAATGAGCTCGATTTAGTTGTTATCAAATTTGCGAAAACAAGAAAAGTAATTAAAAATTAATCATCATTAAATCGCCTCGCGAAGCCATTTAACAATTCAACCATAAAACAATAAGCGGAACAATAGAACAATAGCACCACCATACTTTCGGAGTAAAGGAATATTTCATATATTTTTGAAAACTTGGTAAAAGTATTATTGATCTAATTG
>CALDJV010001129.1 GCA_937899305.1 uncultured Cytophagaceae bacterium | reverse complement strand
ATCATTCTCTTAAGCTTAAATACACATGTATTTTAGTAGCATACAACCCAGCGATTCAGGGTAAAGAACCGTATTTTTGGCCATTTTCAAATTTATTTCACATTGGGTTTGTTAGTTGTTTTTTTGTCAGAATATGCGTTTATCCTATTCAAAGGCGCTAAAGAATATTCCGAACATTGCTATTGACATAAAAACTAAAAAAAACTGATAAATATCAGCCAAAATATTACAACTTACGTATAAGCTGATTTTTTATAAAAAACTCATAAAAAGTATCCTTCTTATTTTTACCTACCACAATACCTCCTCTGATTTGTAATATATTATTCACTTTCAGGAAATATAAAATTGATACAACCCTGACCTGCCCAAGCCCATCAATAACCCAAAACCCTCTTGTAGATTAAACAAATTCTAAATTGTTGTCAGAATTTCCTTGAACCATTTACACATTCAGTTAGTTTAAAATTATATAGTATATTTGTACTCATTCAAGGTTGAAAGGAATAAAAATTATTTATGAATATAACTCAGGAAGCGGTTTTAAAAGCTCTTAGCACGGTAGAGGAGCCAGATCTTAAGAAAGATTTAGTTACCCTCAATATGGTAGACAAAATCAGTGTAGATGGTAATAAAGTGAGTTTTACAATCATATTGACCACTCCTGCCTGTCCTTTAAAGGAATTGATTCGAAGAAGTTGTGAGGAGGCTATCCACCAACATATTGATAAAGACATTGAAGTTACGGTAAACCTTACCGCAGAAGTAACTTCTACCCGCTTTGGCACGACCCCAGTCTTACCCAAGGTAAAAAATATCATTGCAATTGCTTCGGGTAAAGGGGGCGTTGGTAAATCTACGGTTACCTCTAACTTGGCTATGGCACTTGCCAAATCAGGAGCCAGTGTTGGTCTGTTAGATGCCGACATATTTGGCCCTTCCATTCCTACAATGTTTGGTGTAGAAGGAGGTCGCCCCGAAGTGACTGAGGTAGATGGCAAAAATATGATTATTCCAATAGACAGTCTAGGAATCAAGATCATTTCCATGGGTTTTTTGGCGCCTGCTGAAAATGCGGTAGTTTGGCGAGGCCCAATGGCTAGTAAAGCACTTACCCAGTTTTTGGGTGATACACTCTGGGATGAACTAGACTATCTCTTGATTGATTTGCCTCCTGGTACCAGCGATATTCACCTTACTTTGGTACAAGCGGTGCCTGTAACTGGTGTTGTCATCGTTACTACTCCTCAAAAAGTAGCATTGGATGATGCAATCAAAGGAGTGGCCATGTTTCGTCAACCTCAAATCAATGTACCAGTATTGGGAGTTGTAGAAAATATGGCGTATTTTACACCCGCTGAACTCCCTGAAAATAAATATTATATCTTTGGTAAAGATGGTGGCAAGCAATTGGCCCAGCGTTTTGAAACACCTTTCTTGGGTGAAATACCCTTGGTACAAGGTATCAGAGAGGGAGGAGACAATGGGGTGCCAGCAGTGGAAACAGCTGATGAAGCAACTGTACTCGCCTTTGAAAGTCTGGCCCAAAGTGTAGCTAGACAGGTGGCCATACGTAATGCTTCACAACCCAAAACCCAAAGAGTAGAAATCAAAGTATAGCTTTTATTGGCTTACTAAATTGAGAAAAATATGGATACTACAATAGATTTGAAAGCGCGTGTAGATCGCGCACTAGATACCATTCGCCCTTATCTGGAAACCGACGGTGGAAACGTAAAAGTACTAGATGTTATTGATGGCGTGGTAACGCTCGAATTATTGGGCTCTTGCGGCTCTTGTCCTATGTCGGCCATGACTCTAAAGGCAGGTATCGAAGAATCAATCCGCAAAGCAGTACCTGAAATCACCGAGGTACAAGCGGTAAATGTGTCGCCTGTGTAAACTTGATCATTCAAGACTTTTTAATAAATGAGGTTTTACAGACCTCATTTTTTTTTGCTATATTATGCCGTTTACTTATGAAGTAAAAGTACAAAACGCCCTAACCATCTCCGAAACTTGAATGTTTCGGCTGTTCATTTATTTGACCCAAATACCCTGTTACACTTTATGAATTTTAAATTAACCCCGTTACCAATACTTCTGATTCTCAGCATTTTATTTTTCTGGGAAACAGCTAGTCAAGCGCAACATGCTCCGCCGGTCAAGAGATGTATTCATTACACCTCAACTCCAACTTTTGAAAACTGGTTACATCGCAGAGCCCAAATTCGTGCGGCACAAAACAAGAGAACTACCGCTGAAATCGTTACGATCCCGGTAGTGGTTCACGTTATTCACAATGGCGAAGCCATCGGAGAAGGAACCAATATTTCAAAAGCTCAAATCGAATCTCAGATTCGTATTTTAAATGAAGACTTCCGAAAAAAACTCAATACCAACGGTTACAATACCCACCCTGCTGGGGCCGACATAGAAATCAATTTTGCCTTGGCGGTACAATCGCCTGATGGCATCCCAACCGATGGTATTGTAAGAGTAAATGGAGGTCAAGCCAGTTGGACATTTCTCGAGGAGCCTACGATGAAGGCCCTCAGCTTTTGGAACCCTGAACACTACCTCAATATTTGGGTATGCGACCTCAACGGATTGTTAGGGTATGCCCAATTTCCCGAAACTGACTTGATAGGAGTACCACAAGATTCAGACACCAAAAACCCCTTGACTGATGGGGTGGTAGTAGATTTTGACGTATTTGGTGATACCGGCAACGTACGAGCACCTTTCGACAAAGGCAGAACGACTACCCACGAAGTGGGTCATTATCTCGGTTTATTGCACATCTCAGGTGATGATGCTTGCCCCGGCGATGATTATTGTCTGGATACTCCTCCGGTAAATGCCCAAACGAATGGTTGCCCCACCATGATTCCGGTAGCTTGTGATGGTTCACCTTCTCAGATTGAAAATTATATGGACTATACCGACGATCGCTGCATGAATATGTTTACTGAGGATCAAAAAACCCGGATGCGGACCATATTAGCCAACAGCCCCCGCCGTAAAACACTCAAAGATTCTCCTGGTTTACAAACCGTCGTCTTGGTGGCCAACAATGCGGGTATTTCTTCTATTATTCAAGTACAAAATACCACCTGCGACACCGAAGTAAGCCCCAGAGTACGCATTAGAAACTTCGGCAATAACCCGCTTACTTCCCTCACTATTAGTTATAACGTGGACGGTGGCACCCCTCAAGTGTTCAATTGGCAAGGCAATTTGGCCTCGCTCGATACCCTCACTTTGACCCTGCCTTCCACCCAAGTGAGTCGTGCCGACCATCAACTCACTGTCACTACCTCCTTGCCCAATGGGCAGACTGATGCTGCTACCGGAAACGATACCAAGCAAGTCAATTTTACAGTGAAATCAGTGCAGTTACTACCTTTAGAATATAATTTTTCAGACACCGATTTACTCAATACTACCTGGCAAATCGTCAATCCTGACCAAGAAGAAACCTGGATGCCCATTGTGCTTCCTACCCAAGTCCAAGGTCAGGAAAATGATGCGGTTTTCTTGCCCTACTTTGACTATCCTGAAGTAGACCAAGAAGATCAACTGATTACTCCATTGCTGGACATATCCAATGCCCAACAATTGACTCTACAGTTTAGAGTGGCTTATGCTCCTTTCCAAACCGGTGATGAGGTGTCGCGAGATGGACTCAAAGTTGGAGTAAGTACCAATTGTGGACAAACATTTACCATTGTATACGAAAAATATGGAGATACTTTGGCTACCTCCGAACCTGCTGCTGATAGCTGGAAGCCCATTCGAGACAACCAATGGCGAACCGAGGCAATCAGCTTGAATGATTGGGTGGGCGAAGACCAAATACAGGTAGCTTTTATAGGGGTAAACAATTTTGGAAACAATCTATACCTCGATGATATCAATCTTACGTCTGATGTATTATCTACCAATCCAGACGATTTTGTAACTGTTACTCCTAACCCAGTCACTAATCAGGATATCCAATTCAATTTACGGTTACCAGAAGTAGCTACTACCCTGGATTGGACCTTATATGAACTCTCGGGCAAACGCATCAAAAATGGACAGCTTACCAATGCTCAGTTTCAGTTGGTGACCATACCAAGGCAGGCTCAGTTACGCTCTGGAATATACATTTTAAAAGTAAGTACGGGCCAATACACCATTATCAAGCGGGTGATGGTTTTTTAGTAAAACTACATAAATAACCTAATCCATTTGACTCATCTCTGGCCGCTATACTTCTTCAAAAAATAGTTCCGTAACTTTGGCTACGCAAAGATTTTTTGAATCGTCTAGCAACCAGATATTACACCAAATTTGGATTACTTTATTTTTTCCGTTTTACTTAATATTGAAGCATCAAAATAAAAATGTCAGTAAATTGGATTTGTTTAAAGTTTTAGGAATTATCGTGCTATTGGGGGCTATTCAAGGTTTTACCCTGTGTATATACCTGTACCCCAAACGCAAGATCAATCCCTCAGCATTTGTGTTTCTTACCCTTTTCCTTTGTTCTCTGGCATTTTTCAATTTTGTCTATGCATTATTGATTTTACAAATAGACATTATATCTACCCCACTGCCTTATAAATACCTCATTGGGGTAGGCTTCTTTTTTTACATTAAGCGCAATATTACTCATCAGGGCAAGCCTTTATACTCCTCCAAGGAATATTTTTTACTGATACCTGCAATTATCTATGGCATCATTAGAACCCACTGGTTTATTCTCATCATGACTGGAACCAATACTTCTATTATATATGAGGTATACCAAACCCGGTTCTTCACTTACAACGAATTTGTGTACCTGTGCTTCAATTTGTTTTTAGTCATTGTAGCCATCAAATGGCTCCGGAAATATCAAAACCTAGTCAATATTACGGGTAAAAAACGACACGACTGGCAATGGTTGAAACGCTTTTCGATGGTGTTTCTTGGTTTTACCTTATTCAACCTCGTCCATCAAATACTTACGGTGGTTTTTTCGGCGGAGGATAGTGGCCCAGTCTACGTCATATTGCTTTTGTTGAATTCGGTCTTTATTTATTGGATAGGGTTTGTTGGCTTTTCAAAAGCGAATTTATTATTTAAACCATTAAAATATACTCCACCAAAGCAAAATGCGGCCCCCTCCAAGTCAATTGCCATAGCAACCAAACTACAGCACGCCATCGAGGTGGAGGAAGTATTTACCAACCCCCATCTCAACATAGAGCAACTCGCTACTCAGTTAGGGGTTTCGTCCAAAATACTCTCTCGTTTTATCAACGAAACGCATCGAGTCAACTTTTCGGAATATATCATGCACTATCGGATTGAGAAGATAAAACAGTTGTTAATTTCTCCCGACGAGGACAAATATACCTTGGTATTCATCGCCGAAAAGTCAGGCTTTAACTCCAAATCATCTTTCAACGCCTCTTTCAAAAAACACACTGGTCTTACCCCACGCCAGTATCGCCAACAGCTTTCACCCAAAAAGGTCTAAGATTCCTCTTTTTAGACGTTCTTGAAGCGGTATGCACGTTTTTTCTTGAAATCACCTTTTATGTTTGTGCCATATTATCAACATAAAACCAAAATATAACATGAAAAAAAAGGTGTTTTTAAACCTCATTTTTGCTATTTTTTTGGCAAATATTAGCCAAGCGCAAAACCTATCGGTCAAAGACAGTATCCACACTTTCTATGATAGTTTATTTTATCATCTGGAAAACCGCTTTTTGTATAAAGACCGGGTAAATTGGGCCCAAGTAAAGCCCTATATCAAGCAAAAGGCACTACAAAGTAGCAGTTTTGGTGCGTCTCTTAAGGCCACTTCCCAACTATTTGACACGATTGGGGGAGCTCATTTAAATATTTTCTCCTCTTTTGGGTGGTTCAAAAGCACTTTGGGCAAGCCGCTTTCTCAAAAGGACTTTCATATTGACTTCCTCAAAAAGTACGAGAAAAAGCCTCCTTTTGAAGTACAGGTTCTAAAAAACCATTATGGTTATGTCATGATTCCGGGTATGCTATTGCTCGATATTTCTCAGGATTCGCTCAATCGTAAAACTCAAGCAATGTATGATGAAATCATGAAAGCGCAACAAACCCACCAGTTAAAGGGGTGGATCATTGACTTAAGGTTCAATATTGGCGGGAATGTATATCCTATGTTGGCCGCGCTTTATCATTTTTTGGGCGATGCTATTGTGTACAAGGTACTAGACATCAACAAAAAACCACTCAAAAATCAAAACCATACCCTCAAGAACGGA